>DASRSD010000074.1 GCA_035656635.1 Pirellulales bacterium | reverse complement strand
ACAAATCCCCCTGAGGTTTGGTAGAATTCGGGCGGATAGGGATGATCGTGGGGTACAGAGAATTTCGTGGGTCGATCGAATCTGCCGCATCGTAATGCCGGTTTCCGGCAGGAGGCAACCATGCGGAACTCTTTTGCGAATAATGCTTGTGGCATCGCATTGGCGGCGTTTCGCGTAGTCGCGTTTCTCCGAAACGCGACTGCGAGTCTCGGAGAGACTCGCCTACGTGAACAGACTCGCCTGCTTGGGAAGCTATGTGGGCAGCTTGGTAGCGTACTGGCGGCGCTGGCTTTTAGTGCCGTGGTTTTGGGAGCGGCGATGTGCCGTGCAGCAGATGCTCCGGCGGCAGGCAAACAGCAACCAGCGGCGCAGCCAGCGAATGTGAAAGCCGATCAGGCGGCGAAGTGGGTGCAGCAGGCGTTGCAAGCGGAAGCGGATGGTAAATCCGCCGAGTGCGATACGCTGTTGAAACAAGCGCTGGCGATTGCGCCCGATTATGCGGCAGCGCATTGGCAACGGGGCGAAATAAAATCGAACACGGGCTGGGTATCGATTGACGAAGCCGCCAAGCACGATGCGCATTCGGCCAAGTTGGACGAGTATCGCCAACTGCGCGATCAAGCCGGCGCCACAGCCGACGAGCAACTCAATTTGGCCCGCTGGTGCGAAAAGGCAGGCCTCAAAGAACAGCAGCGGGCACACTTGCTGTTCGCGCTCGATCTGGATCCGAACAATAAGGAAGCAATTGGCAAGCTCGGTTTAGTAGAATACCGCGGAGAAATGATTCCTAAGGCGCAGCTTGATGATGTGAGGGACCGAGACAGACAATTGATGACCGATTCTCAAGAATGGAAATCACGAATTTATAGCTGGCGTCAACAACTGCAAAATCACCCGAACTCTTCGCACGACGATATGCTCAACAATATTCGTGCCATCCGCGATCCTGCGGCCATTCCTAGCTTGGAAAAAGAGTTGTCCAATGGCGGAATCGCAGTAGGCAATGCAGTCATCGCGAGTTTGGCAGCCATGACGCAGCAGGCCGCGACAGATGCGCTCGTGCGAATGGCACTATATTCTCCGTATGATGAAGTGCGAAAAGGCGCAGCATACGATTTGAGATCGCGATCCATGTACTCGTATGTACCGGTTTTGGTGTCGGCACTTCGCGCACCGATCCAAGTGACCGACGAGGTGCAAAATTTGTCGCGGTTAAATTCCGGACTGCTGCTATTTCAGGAGGGCCCCACAGAGAACAGACTAGAAAGTATCGAGAACGTGGTTGGGCACCGTGGCACGCATACGCAGTTCATGTTTCTCGAACAAAAAATGGTGACTTTGAAGCAGGTGGAAAGCCTAAATGAAAATGCCGCAAAGTTTAACACGGTCCTGGCGACAGTCTTAGAAACGGCGACCGGTCAGCAACTCGGAGATGAACCCTCGGCATGGTGGAATTGGTGGCTGGATGAAAACGAATATTATTCCCCGCCGGAGAAACCGACGGAGTTCACTCAAATTGTCCGCCGAGCTGACTGCTTTGTCGCTGGCACCCCAGTGTGGACGATGACCGGCCCGATGCAGATTGAAAATATCAAAGTTGGGGAACTAGTGCTGGCGCAGAATTCGGAAACTGGAGAAATTGCCTACAAACCAGTGGTGGGCACGTTCGTGCGCCCGATTAGCCCTTTAATTCAGATTTGCCTTGGCGAGCAAATTATTCGGTGTGCAAAGGGGCATCCGTTTTGGGTCGACGGCATTGGCTGGCAAATGGCCAAGGAACTAAAAGCGGGCCAATGGTTACACACGGCGCATGGGATGGTGCAGATTGATAGCGCGGAGCCGAGCGATGAGGCCGTGTGCTTCAACCTAGTCGTGGCCGATTTTCACGATTACTTTGTCAGCGGCGCGAAACTGCTGGTGCATGACAATTTGCTGCGTGGGCCAACCCTGGCCACGGTTCCGGGTTTGGCCGAAGCGAAGTAGCGCTTGCTCATTACAAATCTGCGCAGCAAAGCCGCCCAGAAAGCAGCCGCTGATTCGATGATGACGCCGGACGCTTACCGTTCGATCACGGTGACGCCGTAGCGCGGGCCGTAATAGGGATGGTAATAGCGCGGACCCCAGTAAGGATCGGCCACGACAACCGGCGGCGGACCGCCAGGAACAACCACGGTGCCCGGCGGTGGCGAGGCCACGGCCACGCGCGTTTGCTGCATAATCGAAATTACGTGCGGGCTAACGCCGTTCTGCTGCAAATAAATAACATCGTTGGCTAAGAGCGGCCGTTGCAGCCCGGAAGTGGCAATCTGATTCACTACAATTTGCTCGTCGATGCCCGAGCGGGTCATGGCAATTACATCGTTCACGCTGACGGCAGAGAGGGGATGGCCGGTGGCTGCGGCAATTTGTGCGCGGTTCTTGGCGTCGATGTTGTCGAGCGCGCCCCCCACCAAACCGCCGGAAATGGCGCCTGCTGCTGCGCCAATGGCGGCGCCGGCTCCAGTATGTCCGCTAGCGCTGCCGATGAGCGCACCCAAACCCGCGCCTCCCAAGCCGCCGGCCAGCGCGCCTTGATCGGCGTAATACGGCGAATGACAACCGACACAAGCTGCCAACAAGGTCACAAACGAGCACGACATAACGCGGGTCATTGGAACATCCTCTTTCCAATTCGACGTGAATCCGACCATTTGACGGCAACTGAGAAAGACATCGGCTGCGCGTCAAACGCATGGACGGGCAGGTCTTTTCTCAGGTTCGGCGACAGGCGTCAAGAGAAGCCGCACCATCCGTGTGCTATCAGCACTGCCTCTCAACTCGCCTTGGTATTTATCGGCAAGTTACGAATGCTAGATGTCAAAATGGGATAAACAAATCAGTTATTCGGTCTTTTCCGATCCCGATTTCGACGCCGGCTTTTCGCCCATTGCTTGTCTCTGCCCAGCTTGCCATTCCTGCCACTTTTGGAAGGCTGCTTGGCGATCGGTGTCGCTGGCGAAGGCAATGGTGTTAAGATTGGGAAGCGAATGGCCTAAAGGCACAAAATGATCGAATCCAAATTTCGTGGGATCTTGCTCGGAAAGCACAATCGTGGTGACCAAAGCGACATCGCGTAATTGCACTTGGGTGGGCTGATTATTGCCGACACCGTCGAAACATAGTTGATGATCTTCCAGCAGCGCCTGTGCCAGCGGCAGGTGTTCTTTCGTGCCGAACCGTTGGATTATTAAGAGCGCCATCGACTTGAAATTAGCTGGCGATTGTTGCATCTTAAGCACCGCCGCGGCAGGCGTGACTCCTTCCTTCAAATTAAACTCCGCCGCATAAATCAGATTTTGCATCATCAGCGGGCTGGCCAAATCGTTGCGTTGCATCCAGCGGCCTAAAACTTTTCGGCACACCTCGCGCTGCGGATTCGTGTCGTGGGAGCTATTCAGCGCGGCTTCCTGGATAATTTTTTTCCGCGGCAATTGGATGGCATAGGCGGTGATGTCGTCACTGAGTGGCACGTCGGGATCGCTGACGACCAATAACCATGTCAGGATGGAACCTAAATTTGAAACCGTTGGTTGAACGACGGTTCGGCCACGGCCCACGTTCACTGTCGGCTCCGATGCCGCCCGCATGCGCAACATTTCGGCTGCGGCTTTTGGACCTTCTTCATACGCTTCCAACAATGTCGATTCCGATTGTTGCATTTCGACGAAAACATCGCGCGCCGCCGGATCGCCGCCCGCAACACGCTTGAATGCTGTCCAGGCGGGCATGCTCAAATTTTGCTTGCCATCGATGTCGGCACTGAATGCCGCCAGACGTTTTTGAAAATCGGCCTCCACCACTACGGCCAAGATGTGACGCGCGCGGAAGCGCACCTCAGCATCGGAGCTTGATAGCGCCATCATTAACTGTGGCCTGGCGGCAATTCCATTTTTGGCCAATTGGTTGGCAGCCGCTTCGCGGACGGCGAATAAATCGTCCCCTAATTTCTTAATCAGACTGGCCACATCGTCCTTCGGCTGAGTTGTCGCAGGATCGCCAGATTTGGCGCTATTTGATGCACCCAGCGGGTTTTGACTTGCCGCGCCGCTCTCATCGGCGAGCGAATTTACCGGCGCAGCCAGCGCGAAAATCATGGCTATCGATGCGGCACTGCCGAGCCCACGGAATCTCCAACGATCTGTTTGCGAACCCGCGGCGGCGATTGGGCGGTGCATCGATAATTCGTCCTGAAAGGTAGGTGGCGAGCAACGGAAATAACGCCGGCGTGTTACCACCATTGTAAGCGGAGGCCGCCCCTAGCGCCTAGCGATTCCCACCGCCGCGTGTCGCTTGCTGTGTTCTAGCCCCTTGGCTCTACCGGGCAGAAAGATGCGAGCGAAGACTCCGCCTGCGCACCCAACGCCGGTAGAACCAACCGACCTGTTAGCTCAGGACCAGTTGTCCCACGACCAATTCTCATTCGAATCGTCCTGGGCATTCCAAAAACTTATTCCCGAACCATGTCCGCCCCGACCGGGCAATTGCAATTGGAAATCAATACCGTTGAGAAACAGATCTCCCCGAGTAATTCCTACAACCTTGCTGAGCACTTGCGTAGCATGGGCCGCGGCCAATTGCACCTGGTACTGCCCAGCTTCGGTGACATTGAAACTGTATTGACCGCGAGCATTGGTCGTGGTGGTGGCAACCATATCCCCATCTGCGTCGATCAAATTGACAGTCATACCAGCCACTCCTTGGCCATTTTGACCGCCGCCGAATCCCCCGCCGCCGAATCCACCTTCTCCAAATCCACCGCCACCAAATCCGCCACTCGGTCCACCAAATCCAAACGGTGAAGGATTGGTCTGGAACATGCCGTTGGAAACGGTTCCCGAAATCGAGGCGCGGAACAAGAACACATCTTGCTGCAGATTGGTGATGCTGGTGTTCCGCTCAATAATCTGCGCCAGCGTGGTGTTATTCAATTGATTCACCAGCTGGGGCGAATCTGCGTTGGCGTAAAAATAACGATCGCCATCGCGGACCGCCTGGAACTGTTGCGCCAGAATAGCTTGTTCTGTTTGACCAAGCGAAGACCCTGGCAAATGATTCTCGGCCATCAGTCCCACGAATAACTCGACGTTGTTGACGTTGCCGTAAATTTGCTTCAGCTCCGCCTGCAACTGAGGGTTCGACGTAATTTGCGCAAAAGACGTGACCGGCCTTTCGCCCAGCTCAATGCGCATTTGGTTATATGTCGGATCTCCCTCGTCACGCCCGCGCTGAATGTCGTCGGCAATCAAATCGCTCGCTCCCACCTCAACGTTGCCCAAGATCGGCGCATCGGGAAACAGAGCATTGCGCAGTCCGTCGACCGTCTGCTCGTCCACGTCCTGAGCCAAGTCGCTGGCCAAGTACTTCAAATTGGCCGCCACTTCGCCGGGAATGGCAACGATCTGGGGCTGAAAGAAATCGGCGGCCAAGGGCAGCTCGCCCCCTTCAATGCTGGTGTTGGGAGTACCGTTGTTGTTGACGAACTCCACATCATCGTCCAGCAGCGTGTGCAGCCGAAACGCGGCACTGGAGAACTCGACGCTAATCGACGGATTGACATTCGCATTGTAACCCTTGTACGGCGTCAGCGCGTGGTTGCCCATGAGGGCCGGCAGCCACTCGTTGTAGGTGATCGACTGAATTTCGCCAATCACGATTTGTCGCGCCGCTTGGTAAAGCTGCTCGTCGGTCCAAGTGGGATGCTGCTTGGCCAGCAAAGCCGCTTGGGAATTGTGCTCGCGGACAAACAGCGTGGTCAGATTCGACAATTCAACGTTCTCGTTAGCGCGCACATCGCCGGCTGCAAACAACGTATCTTCTGGCACGCCAATGTTGTCGGCCATGTTCAAACCCATGGTGTTGTACGGCAACAAATTGCCGGCGCTGGTCTTGAGCAGGCCGCCCGAGAAGGTGCGCAACGCCGCTGCGGTGGCCGCATCGGAACCGTAAATCATGGAGCCGTCGATATACGATGTAATTTTGTTGACGTACTGTGCGGGGGTGCTGACGCCGGTACCGGTCGCAATTTGTGACCGATCAAAGGCAATGGAAAGATCGCCCTGATCGGTCGGATCGAAGGTCGCATCGCCCGCGGTAATGGGAATGTTCATCGCCACCGAGCCGCCTTCGGTCAGGTCGATGTCATGATCGATGAACTGGCCCCAAGCATACACGAAGTCGGACATGCCCCGGGTGTTGTTCAAATCTTGCTCGATGCCAGCCAGATCCTGATCGGCGATCGAATTCGAAATAGTCCGTGCTGAAGGAAGCGATTGGCCATTGGGCGACGAAATGCCGTCGCCAAACAGTGCGGCAGCCAATCGACTAAAATCGGTATCGGCTGCGCCCCAGGTGGGATTGGCAACGTTATTGCCAACTCCATTGATGGGCTCCGACGGCAGAATGGACAGCGCGCTGGATGCTGTCATCATATTTCGTTTTTCCAGCTCTTCCGGGCCATGGAGGTTGGATTTGAATCTCTTTTGCGGTTTGAAACTCCCTGTGAGTGCGGCGGCTTCGAGAAGCTCGATCAAACGACTGGTTCCGTTTTTCATCTTTCTCATGGTTTACTCCTGGCGATTGGCGCATGAAAAAGCCCCTTCTTAAACAAAGTGCACGAACGTGCACATAGAAAAATCCCCACACCGGCGCAGTGACTGCGCCGGATTTAGATAAGCTCCGTCTATTATTGTTGCCGCGGGAAAGCTAGCGCCGTCAGCGCGCCACTGAATTTATTCTCGCGCTGGTGCAAAAACCGATTGGTGCGACGGGGCAGAGGCGTGCGATGTAACCAACTTCCCGCGGAACAAGAAAAGCAACGAGTGCCAGCTCGTCAAAAAAAGGCGGGTTCGTCCCCTGCATTTGCGAAACTATCAGCGCGGTGTAACTTTGTCAACCATTTTTTTCGAGCACGCTGGAAATGGGGGCGTGGGGGAATTGCAACTGCAACAAAAAATTTGCGTAACGAAATTCCATGCAAATGTGCGCGCGAATTTTTTTCAAAACTCAGAAATCGAGAAGAAATCTGGAGAACACGCTGGCGACACGGTGAATTCGTCGGCGCAAACGTTCCGTAGCTGAGCCGCTGACCCTTGAGTTGGATATTCACATCTATTACGTTAGTGAAATTGGGTGGGAGGCTGGCGCGAGGTTTAAGCGATTATAAAGCTCATGCTCGCTGACAGCATCTTCTCCGCTCTCGCCAAGCCGTCTTTCTTGTCCGTGTGCGTTCGCAGCAGGAGCCTATCGTGGCGGATTCTGAGCGTCGAATCGTGCAAGCCTTCCAACTTGCCAAAGAGCAATACGCCGAACTGGGCGTGGACGTGGACAGTGCCTTGTCTCGACTAGCGGGCATTGCCATTTCGCTTCACTGTTGGCAGGGGGACGATGTCGGCGGATTCGAAAACACGGGCAGCGAATTGGGTGGCGGTTTGGCGGTCACCGGCAATTATGTCGGCCGCGCACGCACGCCGCAAGAATTGCGGGCCGACTTTGAAAAGGCTACGTCGTTGATTCCCGGCCGGCACCGCATCAATTTGCACGCCTGTTACGTCGATCCGGCCAATACAGGCGGCCGGCGCGTGGAACGAAATCAATTGGAGCCGAAGCATTTTCAAAGCTGGATCGAGTGGGCCCGCAACCGCCGCCTGGGAATGGACTTTAATCCCACATTTTTTGCCCACCCGAAAGCTGCCGACGGCTTCACGCTGGCGCACGCCGATGCCGGCATTCGCCGGTATTGGATCGAGCATGGCATCGCTTGCCGCCGAATTGGCGCTGCGATGGGCAAAGCGCTCGGTTCGCCCTGCGTCACCAACGTCTGGATTCCCGACGGCTTCAAAGACATGCCCGTCGATCGCAGTTCGCCGCGCCGCCGGCTGACCGAATCGCTGGATGCCATTTTCGCCGAGCCGCTGGATCCGCAGCACAATCTCGATGCCGTCGAGGGCAAGCTATTTGGCATCGGCTCGGAAAGTTACGTCGTCGGTTCGCATGAATTTTACTTGGGCTATGCCGTGTCGCGTCGCAAGCTGGTTTGTTTGGACGCCGGCCATTACCATCCGACCGAATCGCTGGCTGATAAAATTTCCGCCGTACTGCAATGGCTGGATCGAATTCTGTTGCACGTTAGCCGCGGCGTCCGCTGGGACAGCGATCACGTTGTCACGCAAACCGACGATTTGTACGCGATTGCCCAAGAACTGGTGCGCGGCGATTACTTGGGCCGCACGCATATTGGCTTGGATTATTTCGACGCCAGCATTAACCGCGTGGCCGCTTGGGTCATCGGCACGCGGGCGATGCTCAAAGCGCTGTTGGCCGCACTTCTGGAACCCATTAAAAAGCTACGTGAAATGGAAGCTGCTGGCGATTACACTGGACGGTTGGCCATGTTGGAAGAATTGAAATCGCTTCCTGCCGGCGCCGTGTGGGATTATTACTGCCGACAGCAAAATGTGCCTTCGGAGCAGTCCTGGGTGAATGAAATCCGCGGTTACGAACACACCGTTTTGGTTAAACGCAGCTAGGGGTTCTCGTTGAACACGCTGCTCAAGCTTGAAAACATTCGCAAATCGTTCGCCGGCGTGCATGCGCTGAAAGGTGTTTCGTTTGAGCTGCGGCCCGGCGAAGTGCATGCCCTGGTTGGCGAAAACGGAGCGGGAAAATCGACGCTCATTAAAATCGTCAGCGGCGCGCATCAGCCCGATTCCGGTACGCTGCAAATTGCTGACCAAGTAATCAACGCCAACGATCCGGTCATTTCACGGGCCTTGGGCATTGCGGTTATCTATCAGCGGCCGGCGCTGCTGCCCGATTTGACGGTCGCCGAAAACATTGCGCTGGGCCTGGAAGAACGCGGCGCCTGGCGGACCGTGCGGTGGAAATCGCGGCGGAAACGCGCCCGGGAATTGCTGAGCCGCGTGGGGGCTAACATTTCGCCCGATGCACAAGTTCATACGCTTTCGATGCCCGAGCAGCAACTGGTCGAAATTGCCCGCGCGCTGGGCGCGAATGCACGCATCCTTATTCTCGATGAGCCCACGGCTTCGCTTTCCGATCGCGAAGTGGATCGCTTGCTGCAAGTGATTCGCGATTTGCGCACCCAAGGCGTGGGCATTGTGTACATTTCGCATCGGCTGGAAGAACTGCATCAAATTGCCGATCGGGTAACAGTGCTGCGCGATGGATGTTCGATTGCCACGCGGCCCATGGCCGATGTCGACCGCGCCGAGCTCATTCGCCTGATGGTCGGCCGCGAAGTGACCGCAATTTTCCCAAAGCAAACCGTGCCGCTGGGCGAAACGCTGCTGGAGTTGCGCAATCTTGGCTGCCGAGAATCGGGCGTGCAGGGGGTCAGCTTACAAATTCGCACGAGCGAGATTTTGGGGCTGGCTGGGTTGGTCGGCGCAGGACGCACCGAATTGGCGCGCACGCTGTTTGGGCTTACGCCGGCTGACGAAGGCGAAATTTTGTGGCGCGGCAAACCACTGGCCATCCACAGCCCGGCCCGCGCGGTTCAATTGGGAATTGCCTACGTGCCGGAAGATCGGCGTCGGCATGGCGTGATTTTGGAAATGCCGGTGGCCACCAATGCCACGTTGGCGGTGCTTAACCGGGTGTCATCGCACGGCTGGATGAACTTTCGCCAAGAACGCAGACTGGCGGCCGATTACGTTCAGCGGCTGTCGGTTAAAACGGCTTCGCTCGATACGCCCGTCGGTGACCTGTCCGGTGGAAATCAGCAAAAAGTTTCCATCTCGCGCTGGCTGGCTACACAACCGAAACTTCTGATTTTGGACGAACCGACACAAGGCATCGACGTGGGAGCCAAGGCCGAAATCCACCGCCTGATGGGCGAATTAGCCGCCCGCGGCATGGCGATATTGATGATCTCCTCCGAATTGCCGGAAATTCTCGGCATGAGCGATCGGATTGTCGTAATGCACGGTGGCACGGTCACGGGCAACTTGGATCGAAGCGACGCCACTCAAGAAAAAGTTTTGGCTTTGGCGCTGGGCCATATTGAAACTGCGGTTCAATAGCACAAGAATTTGAAATCGATCATGGGACAATTCAAACGCGAACTTTCGGTGGCGCTGGCCTATGCCGTGTTGCTCGGCATCTTGGCCTGGAAGGCGCCGGCGTTTTATCAGGGGTCCGAACTTCGCAACCAGGTGGTGAAAAGCTCACCGGTGCTGGTAGCGGCGGTCGGCATGACGCTGGTCATCCTGGCGCGGCACATCGATATTTCCATCGGCGCGCAGCTTTCGATTTGCGGCGTCGTTACGGGGTTGTTGGCCAAAGCCGGGCTACCGATGCCGCTGGCCGCCATCGGTGCCATGTTGGCAGGCGCGGCGATGGGTTCTCTGAACGGTTTTTTCGTCGCCGTGTTGGGCCTTCCTTCGATTGTGGTCACGCTGGCCACCTGGTTCATCTTTGGCGACAGCCTGAGTTGGTGGCGGCAAGGAGAGTTTGTGCGCGGCCTGCCCAATGCATTTCAATGGTTCGGACAAAGTCAAACCGTGGGGCAGGAAATTGTCGTCGGCGTGGCGGCAGCCATGTTTTTGATTTTCGCTTGGGGCTTGCGGTATGTGGCTGCGGGCAGGGCAGTGTATGCCACGGGCTCGGAGCCGGAAAACGCATTTTTGGTAGGCGTGCGGCCGAAGCGCGTCGTGTTCAGCGTGTTTGTGTTGATGGGCGCGCTCACCGGGTTGGCCTCGGTTTTGGAAGTGGTGCAGTTGCCGCAGGTCGATCCGACGGCCGGCAAAGGATTGGAACTGGAAGTCATTGCCGCGGTGGTCGTGGGGGGCGTGGCCGTTTCCGGAGGCCGGGGCACGCTGATCGGCGTGTTGTTCGGCGTGGCGCTGTTGTCGACCATCGAACCGGCATTGGTGTTTTTCAAAATCGATTCCTCGTGGGAAAAAGTGTTCGAGGGCGCGATCATTTTGATTGCCGTCGCGTCCGATGCGTTTAATTTCAAACGGAGACGCCATGGCCTCGGAACTGTCGCCGCCTAACGGCGCGATCAGCGAAGCGGCCTTGAACCGCCGCTTCCGCATCACGCACGAAATTGTGCTGGCCGCCGTACTGGCGGCGGAAATCGCCATTTTCTGCGCCATTGGCACCAACTTTATGACCTGGGGCAACGCCTTCGAGGTCACGCGGTTGTGCGCCGAAATCGGGCTGTTGGCCGTAGCCATGACGCCCGTCATCATCACCGGCGGCATCGATCTTTCGGTTGGTTCGCTCATGGGTTTATCAGCCGTGTTGTTCGGTATGTTGTGGCGCGATGCGCATTGGTCCATTCCGCTGGCGGCCGTGGGAGCATTGGGAGTTGGCGCAATTGCCGGCAGCTTGAACGCGCTGCTCATTACGCGGCTGCGCTTGCCGCCGCTGATTGTTACGCTGGGCACGTACTCGCTGTTTCGCGGGTTGGCCGAAGGCCTGACTCACAGCGTCGATAATTTCACTGGCTTTTCCAGCAGCTTTTTGTTTTTGGGGCAGGGCTACTCGTTCGATAAAATTCCCACGCAGTTGCCGATTTTCATCGCCGTGGCAATTTGCTTTTGGATGCTCCTGCAGCGCAGCACGATTGGCCGCGGCCTGTACGCCATCGGGTTTTCCGCAGAGGGCGCGCTGCACGCCGGCATTCCGATCCGGCGAAGACTGAACCTCGTGTATATACTGTCGGGAATCACGGCCAGCCTGGCGGCGATCATTTACGTCTCCCACCTGGGGCAGGCCAAAGCCGACGCCGGCACCGGCTACGAATTGAAGGCCATCACCGCTGTGGTTTTGGGGGGCACTTCCATTTTCGGCGGCCGGGGCACCATTCAAGGAACGGTGCTGGGCCTGTTCGCCATTACCGTGTTGGAAAACGGCCTGCGATTGGCCGATCAGCCGGCAGAGTTGGCGGGCATCTTGATGGGCGGGCTGTTGTTGGTCACGATAAGCATGGAGCGGCTGAGCACTCGGGGAAGCCGCGGCGCAAAATCTATCTCTTTTGCCAGCGAGGAGTTTGAAGTGAAGAATTCGCAAGTGGCCATGTTGTGCTTGGTGATTTTGATCGGCGCCGCGATTGTCGCCGCCAGCAATTGGTTGCTGGTGCGCGATTTGGTGGAGCATCCGCCGGCAATGGAACACACTTCCAGCGGCACGGCCGCGAACACGCCCTCGGGCGACCACGCCATCGCTCCCGCCGCCAACCCGAATGATTCCAGCAATCACGCCACTGCGGCGGCTCAAACCACAACCGCGAATTACGCCAGCCAAATCCACGGCAAAAAACTGACCGTGGCCATGATGCCCAAGAGCAAAGGGAACGCGTACTTCATCGCTTGTAAAAAAGGCGCGGATGAAGCAGCCAACGAACTGAACATCAATTTGCTGTGGGACGGGCCCACCGATCCCGACCCGGCCAAGCAAAGCGAAATTGTTGATACGTGGATCACCCGCGGCGTCGATGTGATTGCCGTGGCGGTGGAAAACCGCGCCGCCATTTCCGACGTGCTCCGCAAAGCCCAGCAGCACGGCATCAAAGTGATTACGTTCGACGCCGATGCGGAGCCTACCGCCCGCGAGTTCTTCGTTAATCAGGCCACGCCGCAAGGCATTGGCTACACGCTGATGGACCATGCCGGCCGCCTTTTGGGCGGCAAGGGGGAATTCGCCATCATTACCGCATCGCTCACCGCGGCCAACATGATCGAGTGGCAAAAGTACATTGAAGAACGCCGGGCCCAGAAATATCCTGACGTCAAATTGGCGACCATCTTGCCCTGCGACGACAAGCAGAAACAAGCCTTCGACGACACCAATACCATTTTGAATGCTTACCCCGACGTGCGGTTGATCATGGCGATTTGCTCGCCCGCTGTGCCCGGCGCCGCCGAAGCGGTCAAACAATCGGGCCGCAGCGACGTGAAGGTCATCGGCCTGGGCCTGCCCAACGATAACAAACTGTACGTGCACGAGGGCATTACCGACGCCGTGGTGCTGTGGAACACCATGGATTTGGGCTATCTCACGGTCTACACCGCCAATGCCATCGCCGGTGGCATGCTGAAGCCGGGCGACACCACGCTGGTTGCCGGCCGCTTGGGCAACATGGAAGTGAAGGGAGACAACGTCATGCTCGGCGTGCCGTTCACCTTCAATAAAGAGAACATCGATAAGTTCGATTTTTGAGCCGGCCTGCAGCAGGGGCGACCATCGCGGACCGAGAGATGCTGCCCAACAATTGGTTTTACCCCAGATTTTTATTTTCGAGACAAAACGGCGTCGATTCGTCGGCCGCCGTGCGCTGTGCGCACTGCAACTTTGCAGCCTGCCGCCGGATGACGCGTGACAAAACGGATTGCATTTACGTTCAAGCATGTCAATTTCCGGTAATTGTTGGCGTCGCCTAATTTAGAAAATGTAGTGGCGTCTGTCCTCAGACGCCCGCAACTTCCTTGAACAAAACGGCTGGGGACAGCCGTCGCTACATCGATTTTTATTCCAAATAGGCGACAACCCGAATTACGTGCGGGACGATTGTCGTGGGGTTGTAAACAACAAGGTGCTGGGGTCGAGTGCCGCCGAGCCCCCAGCAAAAGAAGCACTGTGGACTCCTTCGGTCGGACATCGACCAGCCATTCGGCCGCAACAGGAACGAAATAGGAAACTATACCTATGTACACTATATCAAACTGCAGCATTGAATCCCAGCAGCAAATTGAGCCACGAGTGGAAAATCGCGCCGCTAAGCGAAACTCGTGCCGCAGAAAATCAGAAAAGCGAATCTGCTAGGGCCCATTGGAGTTGCGACACAATCGGGAACGGGGCGGCAGGGGAGTGCTTGAAACTCAGTATAATAGGGGCGTGTAGCCGAGTGCTGCGTCGCCAGACGCGGCAACGGGGGACCCAAACGAAATTGTTTTTGGAAGTCAGTTGCGAGGGAGAAAAACCCCTCACCCCGGCCCTCTCCCGCAAGGGCAACATTATGCAATTGCCAGCGTAGTTGGAGGAATGCGGCGCAGAGCATTGAGGATCAATTTTAAATACACCCACATGCGAACTCGGTGGAAACGGCGAACCCAGGCGGGCAGCGGAGCTAAGCCACCACTACAACTGGTCAACCAGCCCAAGTTTCGTTCGATATGACCGCGATGTTCAAACAGCGCTTTTCCAAACCGTGTGCGCAGCAAATCCAAGGCGCGCAGCCGTTGGGGCTCGTGCCGGCGGTGGCCCAAACCGGCGCCGGGCTTTTTCCGCGGCGCCACCAATTGATGACCCTGTTGACTGGCCAAGACATGCAAGGCGTTACTGTCGTACAACGAATCGCCCAACAGATAACCGCCGCCTTCCAACAGCGCCAGCATCCGTCGGGCCATCGCCGATTCGCTAACATTCATGGCCGCCAAGCCCCACACCAACGGCATCGGTCCTGCGCCCCAAATCGCATAAAACTTGTAACCTTTGGCCAACGCTTTCACGCCACGTCCCCAGCGGGCATCGCCATCTTTACTGAAACCGCCAATCGGCAGCGGTTTGGCATCGATGATTTTGACCCAACAAAACGCCCAGGCTTCGGTCAGCCGCCACGAGGCTTCGTCCAGCAGTTGTTGAATGTCGGCCGACTGCAGGCGTCGACTCATCGTCGATTGCGAAGGCAAACAAAAACACGATTCATCGAACAACGCTGCCGGCCAGTTCCGCCGCTGGCAGGCCCAACTCACTGGCCGATCGTGAACGACCGCCCCGCCGTAGACACCCACAATCACTGCCGGTCGATACCGAGCTTTGGTCAATTTGTCGCAACTCAAGGCCATGTGATACAGTAACAACCACAGTTCGCGTTCCATGATCGGTCTCCTGTAAGGGGTTACAGACAAGACCATTATGAACGCGAACTGCTTATCAATTCCCCTCCTGAATGCATCGAATGCAATTGCATAATGTTGCACACGGGGAGAGGGAGAAAGAACAAAAATCCGATTTCACGGGGCGCAGGTTTGCATCGCGCAAACCGGGGCACTTTCAAGCCCTAGCCCGTCAGCTAACCTCGTAGGCCGGCCGGGATGTGTGGTCCCGGCCAGGTGTTGAAAAACACTGCGTTGAAAGGGCACTCTTTTCGATTGCGTTCGAACTAGAGCGCATCCTGCAGCAATCTGGCGGGTAACCGTTTTGTCGGTGTGCAGCCTCAGCCGGCGGCCAAGAAATTCACTTCGGCGACGAACTGATTTTTAGCTGGCCGCGGGTGCATTGGCCTCGATTCTGCGATACAATTTGCCCGGTCGTTCCAAGCTGCGCGGGTACGCAATCAACCGCGGCGGCAAAACTTATCGAATTTGGGGACGAAGCGGGCAAGGAAGGCCGCAGACCGAGGAAATTTCACCACAGGCTTCCACTGCGCACCGCCGGAGGGATGATCAGATGCTTACTTCTATGTTTGCGGCAATCGGAATCGGTTCAAGCCACGGGGGCATGCCATGGTTGTTGGCCCAATCTCCGGAAGCCATTTCGGAAGGCGTGTGGATTTTGACCATTTTGGCAAGCGTGTTGCTGGTGGTCGCGTTTGCGGCGTGGGCATCGCTGCGGTATGTGCCCAATGACATGGCCGCGGTGGTGGAAAAATTGTGGTCGCATGCCGGCTCGGTGTCGGAAGGCCGCATCATTGCGCTGAATGGCGAGGCCGGTTATCAGGCTGAGCTGCTGCGCGGCGGAATGCATTTCGGCCTGTGGCGCGTGCAATATCGCTTGCACAAAATGCGGCTGGTGACCATCGCCCAGGGAAAAATTGGTTATGTGTATGCGCGCGATGGCGAACCGTTGCAGGCCGGTCAAACGTTGGCCCGGGTGACGCCGTGCAATCACTTTCAGGATGCTCGTAAGTTCTTGATCGGCGACGGCACGGCCGAGAGTATGATCGGCCAGCGCGGCCGGCAACGTGGAATTTTGCGCGAAGGCGTCTACGCCGTGAACCTGTCGTGCTTTGTCGTAATTACCGAAAGCCGGGTGCACACGCTGCCGGGGTTGCAAGACAAGCAGGAATCGCAAATCGTTGCCCAGTGGCGCGAAGAACTGCTGAATTGCAGCGGTTTCGATCCGCTGATCGTCGGCGGACCAATGCAAGTGGACGATCCGCTGGAGCCGGGCAGCCTGATGCAAGTCGACAGCATCAACATTGTGACCGTGCACGATGGTCCTTCGCTGGCGCCGGGAGAAATCATTGCCCCGGCTGTGGGCACCGACCCGAGCGAGGAACACTATCACAACAACTTTCAAGATCCGGAAAACTTCCTGCTCGCCGGCGGCCGCCGAGGCCGGCAGTATGTGCCGCTGACCGACGGCACGTACTTTATCAATCGCTGGTTCGCTTCGGTGGAAATGATTCCCAAAACCGTGGTGCCCATTGGTTACGTGGGCGTGGTGGTCAGTTATTACGGCCGGGTGGGGGAAGACCTTTCCGGCACGGCCTTTCGCCATGGCGAGCGCGTGGCCGAAGGCCAGCGCGGCGTGTGGGAAAAGCCGCTGGGACCGGGGAAATATCCGTTCAACACGTTTGCCGGCGCCATCATTCTGGTGCCGACCACCAACTTTGTGTTGCACTGGATCACCGGCAAAAGCGAAGCCCATCGCTACGACGAAAGCTTGCGTTCCATCGATTTAGTCACCCGCGATGCGTACGAGCCGCTCCTGCCGCTGTCGGTGGTGGTGCATATCGACTATCAGCGGGCGCCCAGCGTCATCCAGCGGTTTGGCGACGTCAAAAAGCTCATTACCCAAACGCTGGACCCCATGCTGTCGGCATTTTTCCGCGACGTGGCGCACCACAAAATGATGCTGGAGCTGTTGCACGAGCGCGATGTCATTCAGGCCGAGGCCCGCGACGTGCTGCGGAAAAAATTCCGCGAGTTCGACATTGAGTGCGTCGACGTGCTGATTGGCAAGCCTGACCCGAAAGAAGGCGACACCAAAATTGAAACGCTGCTGGAACAGTTACGGCAGCGGCAATTGTCGGTCGAGCAAATCGAAACCTACGAACGGCAACGTGCCGCCGCGGAGAAGCAACGCATTCTCAACGAAGCCCAAGCGCAAGCCCACATGCAAACCGAGCTCACCAACACCCGGGTGCAAGTGCAAATTGCCGAAAGCCACGGCGAGGCCGATTTAGCTCGGGCCCGCAAGCAGGCCGATCAAACCATTGTCATGGCTGATGCAGAATTGGCGCGTTCGCGCCGGCAGGCGGAGCAAACCGTCGTGACGGCCGAGGCCGATTCTCGGCAACGGGAACTGGCCGGCCGCGGCGAGGCGCAGCGCATTGCTCAGATTGGGTTGTCGGAGGCCACGGTGATGATGCGGCGGATTGCCTCGTTCCGCGATCCGAAGCTGTACGCCATTTCGATTTTGGCCGAGCAGTTGGCCAAAAGCACTCAGCCGCTGGTGCCGCAGCGCGTGTTTGTGGCCGGCGGGGGAGCGGCGGCCAGTAATGGCAACGGCACGGCCGGCGCCATCGATCCCGCCACCGGATTGTTCGGCACGCTGATTGGCTTGCTCGTGGCCGAAAAATCTGGCTTTGCGATGGGGCAGGCTGATCCGTCGCTCGTGGACATGGAAGCCTTCGCCGATCGGGTAACCAAACGCGCGATTGCCACCATGGAGGCGGACCGTAAAAACGAGCAGGAAAAGATCGAGCAGAAGTAGCGTTGGCTGCGCAGCTGCCGGGATGAACTCGGCAGTTGCCCGACGGGTAATGCCGGTTCAATGATCTTCGAACGGATTGTCCTCGCCGGATTTAGCGTCGGGCGTTCCGGATTTTTCGCCCGATTTTCCGGCCGCATTGCCGTGGGCGGGTTGGTCTGCCAGGCGCGATTCGCCCGTTTTCACGTCGAAGGTCCACGATTGCGGCTTGGAGAGCCACAATTTGCCCTCGCCAATTTCCAGCGGCATCCACAGGTAGCGCGAATCGGCCAGATTGCGCGGCTTCCACATATCGCCCATGAAAATGACCGACGTGGTTTGCGAGCCGACCACTTTCAGCAGCATCGTCGATTGCGAGCCGTACGTGTTGGTTTCCGGCGGCGCGATGTTTTTGAATTCCGACCACGGCCCTTCCAGCTTGGTGGCCGTGGCATACTCGTTCGGGTTGGGGTCCCAGCTTGTCAAATGGGAGCCGATGGAATAGTACAGCCCGTTGTAGTGCACCAGCGCACCTCCTTCCATGTGCTGGCGAATGAGGCACACATCTTTATCGATGGACAGATAATCGTCGGAAAGCTTGTAAATGTGAAAGCCGTTGGGGCGGTCTTCCGAAATGAGATAAGCCGTGCCGTCATCGTCGACGAACTGGCCAATGTCGCGGCTTTCGTGCCCCAGCGGCCGGAAGCTGTGGAGATAGGTGTAATCGCCATCGACCGTGTCGCACGTGGCGGTGCCCACGCGGGCTAAATTGTACGAGCCGCGCTGGCCGCCGAGCGAGCCATCGATGTGCATGTACATGACGAACTTTTGGGTGGCGGCGTTGTAAAACACTTTCGGCCGCTCCAGCACCCAACCCAAATTGAAATTTTCCGGATTGGCAAGCTTGATGACCTGGTTGCGGAAGGTCCAATGAATTAAATCCGGCGAGGAGTAACAGCCCACGTAGCGCTTGCTGCGATCCTGGCCGCGGGCTCGATCTTCGCCGAACCAGTAATACAAATCCCCCACTTTGATGATACTGCCGCCGTGGGCCTGAATGTGCTGACCACGATCGTCAGGCCAGATTTCGCCGGGATGGATCCAGTCGCCTTGGCCGCCCTGGTCGGCGGCCGCGATGCTTTGCCAGAGAGTGAAATAAAATAAGGCCGCCGTAGCGATGATTGTGGCCGTGCGGAAAATGGGCATCCGCCGGGCGGAAAAAAATCTTCGGGCGGAAGCAGGCTGCGCAGCACAGCGCGGCAAGCAAAAGGCGATTTTCGTGTGAACCAGCATCGTCACCCCGCGCAAAGGAAGCGGACTTCGCTTAGAATAGGGCCATGTTATCACCATCCCGCCGGCATTTCAAAGCCGTGAAGACGATGAAGCAACGTCACCCGCAGGCTGCAATTTGGACCACCCTGTGCTTGTGCATGGCCGGGGTGAACATTCCCCCTGTGGCTCACGGCCAAGCCACCAGCAGTTCGAAAAGCCAGTGGGTATATCTTGGTTCCGACGGCAAGTTGGTTTATAAAGCCACGCCGACCGGCGACCGGATCATGGATTTTTCCAGCGCCGGCTACATGGGGGGCGGCGTAGCGCTGCCCACCGTCCCGGTGAAAATGACCATCAAGCCGTCCGGCGGCGCGGACGACACAGCCACCATTCAAACTGCGATTGATGCGGTTTCCAAAATGCCCTTGGAAAACGGCTTTCGCGGCGCGGTATTGCTGGAGCCGGGAACGTATCCCTGCGCCCGGCCCGTTACGATCATCACCAGCGGCGTTGTGCTGCGCGGCAGTGGCGGCGGCGAATCGGACAGCGGCGCCGAGAGTTCAACCATCACAATGACCGGCGGCAGGCATAGCGCCATTGTGCTGGGAACCAGCAATCGGCGTCGGGCTAGACCGACCGAAGAAGGCGGGCGCAGCCCCGACGAAGAGCCGCCGGAGCCCACCACGCCCATGGTGAAAACCGCGCCCACGGCAATTACCGATGCCTACGTGCCCTCGGGAATCTCCACATTTACCGTCGCCGATGCCTCGCACCTAGCGGTGGACGATACCATTGCCATCAAGCGCCCGGTCACCGACGACTGGGTGAAGTTCATGCAAATGGACAACCTCGTCCGCGACGGGAAGCGCGAAACGTGGATCGGCGTGGGAAGAGACATCATCACGCTGCGAAAAATTGCGGCGATTGCGCAAAACAAAATCACGGTCGACATTCCGCTTTCCGATTGCTTGGATGCAAATTTTTTGAAGCCAACGGGAGCGACGGTCTTCAAAATTGTGCAACCGTCGGCGATATCGCAGGCCGGGGTAGAACATTTGCGCATTGTTTGCCCGCCGCAGGCAGTGGCGATGACGGCCGCCACGTACTCCGGCATGCACATCCATGGTAACGATTGCTGGGTGCAAGATGTCCTGATGGAAAATACGGTGAACTCGGTGGGCATTGGCGGACAGCGAATTACGCTGTTCAAAGTGGTGGTGAATCACGAAAAGCCAACCGAGGGAGCAGCCAAGCCGGCCGATTTCGGCACCAACGCCAGCCAATTGCTGCTGGATCGCTGCTCCGGCAAAGGGGACGACGTGTTTTATGCGGCGACAGGCAGTGAGCAGAGCGGCCCCATTGTGCTGCTCAATTGCACTTTCTACGGCAATGGCCACATGCAACCGCACATGCGCTGGTCGACGGGCATGCTGGTCGACAATTGCACCGTGCCCGGCGGCGGCATCGATTACATGAACCGGGGCGAAATGGGTTCCGGCCACGGTTGGACAATGGGTTGGGCCGTGGCCTGGAATTGCATTGCCAAATCGTTCGTCATTCAAGATCCGCCGGGGGCGAAAAATTGGATGATCGGTTGCCTGGGAGAGAACGTGCCCACGGCGCGGCCGTTCGATAAGGAGCCAAAACTGCCGCTGGGCGTTGTCGATTCGGAAAATAAGCCGGTCGGACCCCAAAGCTTGTATTTGGCCCAATTGGCCGAACGGCTGGGTCCGCAGGCGCTGCGAAACATTGGTTACGAATCGAATTCGGTGGGAATGTTCCCGAATAAAGTGCTCAAGCATTAGCCAATGGCCTGGCAAACGGAGCGGCTGGCGTGGCAAGCTGGCGACTGGCGCGAACAATTCTGATTTTTTTGGGAATTGTGCGACACCTGGCGGCGTCTAATCGCCAATATCTTATAGACTGACCGCCTGTACCCAGAGACGGCCACGTGCTCGATGAGCCAGCCCAACATGCTGTAATTCGCGGTTTACAAGCCGGCGACCGCGACGCCTGGGCCAAACTGTACGACAACTACAGCTTGGACGTGTGGCGTTACGTCGCCAGGTTGTTGGGCCCCGATGCGGCAACCGTGGCCGACGTGGTGCAAGAAACGTTCCTGGAAGCGGCCGGTTCCGCCGGGCGGTTCGATCCGCAGCGCGGCACGCTGTGGAGTTGGCTGACAGGCATCGCCCATCACAAGCTGGCGGCCTGTTGGCGACAAGCCGCCCGGGCTGCGCGCGTGAAAACACTAGCGGAAGCGCAGGCAATTTCGCTCCACCGCCGCCTGAACGACGGGCAACCTTTTCCACTGGCCGAACAGCGCGAACTCGCCGATTTGGTGCGCGCCGCACTGGCGGAGCTAACTCCCGAGTATGCCGCACTATTGACCGCCAAGTATTTAGACGAACACAGCCTGAGCCAAATGGCCGGACAATGGGGGAACACGGTCGAGGCAATTAAATCGAAATTAGCGCGGGCCCGTGCGGAGTTTCGCACCCAGTTTGAAATGTATTTTCCAGACGATCGCCCCACACCGAAGAAAGCAACTGCGAACCAGCAACCAACGCAAGCCAGCGAAGTTGAACAGAGCCGAGACACGCCATGAACGACGAAAACTCGAATCCCAACGCAAATTCATTGCCGGATGATGAAGCGCAAACAAAAGCCATGCTGCGCGCAATCGAGGCCGATGCGCCTGCTGCCGACGAGCAATCGCTGGTCGAACTGCGCCAGCGAACGTTGAGTGTATTTGCCGCCGCATCAAAACCGGCAACAGGTTTTCACAGCACGCCGCGGGCCAAGCGGCCGAATTGGCTGCGGCGCTCGCTGGGGCTGGCCGCCATGGCGGCCGCCGTGGTGGTGGGAGCCTTGTTATTCACGCGGAATCCGGTTCGCGGTGCGCCGCAATTCTCGCAGGTCCTGGACGATTTGCGGGCTGCGAAAACGTTGGAATTAAAAGTCACCAAAGATGGCCAATCGGCCGACGTGTGGATTCAAGCGCCGGGCCTGGTGCGCTGGGAAGATTCGCCGCAGAAATATCGCATTGCATCCGGCTCGCGGCTATGGCAAATCGACGAAGCCAACAACACCGCCGTCGCCGGCGATTCCCCTTGGTTTTTAGATCCGCACAAGCAAATCGATTTGCTCGGTCTGTTGGGCCTGGAGGTTCACGATGCCTCGCCGTTGCTGGCGGCCCGCGCGCAGGGGCTGGCGGAATACGCCGATCGGCATTGTTATGTTTATCGCGTAAAACTTCTGGCTCACGATGGGCCAATCAATATCGAGGCGTATGTCGATGCGCAATTGAATAAGCTCTTGGGCATTACCGCCCGGCCCGAGGGAGCGCCTACCGTCGGGCCGCCGCTGGCCGAGCTGCAATTAGTGGCGATCAACGGCCCGGTCGACGATTCGAAATTCGTCGTGGCGAAAACGCTGACGGAAGATGGGCGGATTGGAAAAATTGTCGATTCCCAGGGATTGGTCGTGCTGCGGCCCATGCTGGCCCAGCGCTGGACGCCCATCAGCAGCGAAACCTTATTGAAAACCGGCGATTGGCTGCGAACCGACATTCGCGGCGCCAACGCCGTGAAAATTCGCCTCTCGTCCGAAGCGGAGCTAACGCTGGGGCCGGGTTCGCTCTTGGAATTGATTTCCCCCACCCAAGCCCGGCTGCATTCGGGCGAGGTGCAATACAACGCACCGAAACGAGAAGGACAAAAGAATAATGCATTTGTGTTCGAGCTGCTGGGTCCGCAGAAAGAGAGCCAGAAGTTAGCCGCCGCCAATAAGCAGATTTGGCGAATTAATCGGGATGAAAAACTGGTCGAGGAAAAAGTGCGCCCGCAGTGGCTGGCCGGCTTTGAAGGCGCCTCCAGCAACGAATCGCTCGGCTCGCTGATTGTGAATCTGCCCGATCATCCCAACGAGCCCCTGGACGTAGGCTACCACAAAGTCAGCGTGGAAATTCGCGATCAAATTGCCCGCACTACCATCGAAGAATCGTTCGTCAATCACACCACGGAACGGCTGGAGGGCGTGTTCTATTTCCCGCTGCCGCAAGATGCTTCGATCAGCGATTTCGGCATGTGGATTGGCAACGCGCTGGTGGAAGCCGACATCGTCGAAAAGCAGCGCGCCCGTGAAATTTACGAAACCATATTGCGCGAAAAGCGCGATCCCGGCCTGTTGGAATGGACCAGCGGCAATTTGTTCAAAGCCCGGGTGTTTCCGATCGAGCCGATGTCGGAAAAGCGGATCAAAATTGTTTATACCCAAGTGCTGCCGCTGCGGGGAAACAAGTACCGTTACACCTATGGCCTGCACAGCGAATTGCTGGCCAGTCATCCGCTGCGCGAGCTTTCGCTGTCGGTGCAAGTGAATTCCGCGTTGCCGCTGAAAAGCGTAACGTGCCCCACGCATTCGGTTCGCACGGAGCAAACAGAGCATTCGGCCCAGGTCGATTTTGCCGCGCAGGAATACACGCCCCAGCGCGATTTTGAAGTGGTGTGCGAAGTGGAAAGCCGCAATTCCGACGTGGTGGTGGTGCCGCATCGTCGCGGCGACGACGGATACTTTCTGCTGCAATTGACGCCGCCCGGACCGGAAGGAAATTTCCAGCGGGAAGTCGTCGCCGACGGCAAACCGCTGAATTTGGTGCTGCTGTGCGACACTTCGGCTTCCATGGATGCCGAAAAACGGAAACAGCAAAGCGAATTTGTGGCCACAATGTTGTCGTCGCTGGGCGAAAAAGATCGCTTCCAATTGGCGGCTGCCGATGTCGCCACCACTTGGGTTTCGCCCGAGGCAATGTCGCCCACGGCGGAAAACATTGCCCAGGTGCGAGAATTTTTGGACAAGCGGGTATCGCTGGGCTGGACCGATTTGGATCAGGCATTTGCCGCCGTGCTTAAGCAAGCGCCGACCGATGCGCAAGTGGTATACATTGGCGATGGCATCGTGACGGCGGGCGAAACTGATCCGGCCAGTTTTGTAAAACGGTTGGGCCGACTGATTGCCGGAACGCCCGCGGACGGATCGTCTAAACCGGCGCAAGCAGACGAGCATGCCGCTAAGCCGCAAGCGGATACATCGACAACTTCGACACAGCGCTCTTTCCACGCCGTGACCGTCGGCAATACGTACGAGGCGATTGTGCTGCGCGGAATTGCCGAAGTGGGCCATGGCTCGGTCCGCAATATTGGCGGGGAGCGCATGCCGCAGCTTGTGGCTTTGGAACTGCTGAACGAACTTACGCAGCCGAGCTTGCGCGACGTGAACGTGGAATTTCACGGCCTGCAAGTGGCGGCGGTTTATCCGGAGCATTTGCCGTCGCTGCCGGCGGGCACGCAGCAAATTTTGGTGGGCCGCTATTTGCCCACCGGCGCCGATCAACAAGGCGAAGTGGTGGTGACCGCCAAGCGCGGCGCCGAGACGGTCCGTTACGCGGCGAAAATCAATCTGAAAGATGCGGAAGCCGGCAATTCGTTCATTCCGCGATTGTGGGCCCGGCAGCATTTAGATCATCTGCTGCAGCAGGGGCCGAGCGAAGCCATCCACAATCAAATTATCGCGCTGTCGGAAGAATTTCACATCATTACTCCTTACACGTCGCTATTGGTGTTGGAAAGCGATGCCGATCGAGAGCGTTTTGGCGTGAAAAAGCGATTCACCATGCGCGATGGGGAACAATTCTTTGCCGCAGGGCGCGACAACGCCAATTTCGAGCTGCTGCAAAAGCAAATGAAGCAGGCCGGCGATTGGCGGCTGCGGCTGCGCTACCAAGTGCTGCGCGAACTGGCCGGCTTGGGACGCAACGGGCCACTATTGCAACAGCAATTGCAAGCACTCATGGGGGACAACCGCTACATCACGGCCGGCCCGATCGCAACCGGCGGCGTCGGATTACAGCTAAGCGCGGAGAATAATTCGTACACCCGCTATCTTTCGATTTCCGGCGGGAATCTGTTCTACGCTGGCGTTCCTCGCTCCGGCTTATCAAGCGTGAATGCACAGACAGATGAATCTGCATTTGAATTTAATGGCATTGGCGGCGGTGGCGGCGGCGGCGGCTTCGGCAGGCGGATGAACATACTTAAGTCTTCCTCCGACTTCGGATTGTTGGCGGATGGGCTCGAAACGCCGCTGAGCGACAGCAGCAAGGCCGATATTCCCTTTTATCCCATGGCCGGCCAGCAGCTCGAAGATGATTTAGAGCCTGGTCAAAAGACATTCAACGGTCCTCTCGATGCGGCAGAATTCGACGGGAAAATGGAAACAACGCCTCTCGCCATGGGACTACCGGAAGTGAGCAAGGACGAACTGTCCGAGCCGGGAACGCCGCCGCTGGTATACCCTGACGCGGCGTTTTGGCGAAAAATCCCGACAGGCGGCCGCGGCTTTGCCTATGACCGTCGACGTGCCGGCGAGGGGCAATTGGGCGATGGAGAAGGGCTAGACTTGAACTCCCTTTTTTCGCCGGCCGTGTACGAGCAGAAATCCCGCGACGTCGCCTACACGATTGCCAAGCCCGTGTATGAGTATGGACGGATGCCGTATTGGCACACCGAGCCGCCGTACACCGGCTGGCTGAATACGCTGTTTCCGGCACTGGCGGCTCCGCCGGTTAAGCCGGCGCCGGAGAAAGAACCGGAAGGGTGGTCGGCCGACGCCATTGCGCTTTCCAAAAGCTTGCTGCGCACTGACTCGCTGGCGAAGCTGACCGGCGGCATCGAAATGGTGCGCACGACCGATTCGTTCGATCCACGCTGGAGCCGCCACATCGGCCAAACCAGCGACCTGGTTTTATATTCTCCTACCGCCTGGCTCATGCGCTCTTTAGATCCCAGCAGCCACATCATTGTGAATTATTGTGACGAAAAAGAGCGGTTGGTTTTTTCGCAAGCGCTATTATTGGGGCGCACGCGGAAGTCGATCGAGCGGGAATTGAAATCGCTGCCGATGGGTTGGAGCGATTACTCGCAAACGGCGGCGTATGCCCAGTTCAGCGGTAATTCACACGCCAAAGTGGAATCCGCCGGCGAAAATCGGGCCCAGCTCATGATCACGTTCGAGCATTCCAAGGAGGAACGGAAATTATTGATCGACACGGCCCGGCACGTCTTGCTAAAAGACGAAACATTCCAGGACGGCAAGGTGACCAACACCATTGAATTTTCCGACTTTGTAGATATCGGCGGCAGTTTGCTGGCAAGGCGTGTGTTGGTCAGCAATGCGAAAGGGCAAAAGACCAGCGAGACCAAGCTAGAAGTGAATTTGCTCGCTCCGCAGGCTTATTCCGCCCGCGTGAAAACGGAATTAGCCGCTCGGCCGCAAGTGCAGTTTTTGCAAGTGCCAGGCGTGCCGCTAAAAACGGCGCGGCAGCGCGTGGCCGATGGCTCGGCCAGTTTCGACGACCGCATCACCATGATGCTATACAACTGCCTGTTGCAGCAGTGGGACGAATTGCTCTCACAGCTTGATGCCACGGAAAAGGCGGCCACCGACAAGCCCGGCGTGCATTGGCTGCGAACCGTGATTCTGGCGACAATTCGCCGCAATGAAGAAGCGCGGCAGCGCTTGCTGGAGGAAGCCCACAAGCTGGCGGCTGGCAAGCAGCCTCACCAGGTGTTCCTGGCCGATTTTGTGCTGGACCAGGCCCAAAGCGTGTGCAGCCCGGCAGAGCTTCTGGAATTTGTGCAGATTCTGGAGCCGGTTTATATCGAACAGCCGGCCGATATCGATTTGAAATCGCGCTGGCAGGAGCGGCTGTTGGGCTGCTACGAAAGTTTAGATCGTCAGGCCGAAGCGCTGGCGCTGCGCCGCACCCTGGCCGAGCAAGCCCCCTGGGATGTCAACCGACAAATTGAATACGCTCGAAAATTGTTGCAGGCCGGCCAATCGCCAGCGGCTTACGATTGGGTGCAGAAAGAATTGGATCGCCCGATTGAATGGACCGACGGGGAAGATGAATCGCTGCGCGCGGCGCTGGCGGAATTTTATCGCAGCGAAGTGCGCTGGGAAGATCTGCTGCATTACACCACGGAGTGGATCAAGCGCAATCCGCCATATGGCCGCGCGTATCAGGAGCATCTTTCGGCGCTGGTCTATAACAATCAGCTTGAGGCAGCCAATGCCTTGGTGGAAAAGTGGCTCAAGGAATCGCAAATGGAAGGCCCGCTCCCGCGCGATCAACTCGCGCGGTTGGATGTGGCGATTTCGTTCGCACAGGGAAATTGCTGGAATTTGCAAATTGACCAGGGGGAGGAATTGGCCGAGCGTTGGGGTGAGCCGCTCGCCCAGGTTGCGATGTTTTTCACGCAGCACAAGGGGCACTTCGACCTGGTGCAGCGGATTGTCAACGACTATCGCTTCGCGCAATGCGATGCTTGCGACCGCTTCCGCGGCTTTGTGCTGGGCTTGCTGCAAAGCGATTTAGAGAAGTTGTCGCCGGAGCAAATCGGCAGCTTTGTGAGTTGGGCTTTGTCGGGGAGAATTGAATTGCCCGAGGCGCTTGCCGGCCGCAAGCAGCTAGACGCCTCGGAAATTCCCGACAGCGTTTGGAAAAAGATTGCCGATGCGCTGCACGAGCGCTGGCTGCACATGGAAGATAAAGACGAAAAGAATTCGCTCAGCGAGTCGCTGCGGACGATTTACGCCGCGCGCTTCGACAGCGCCGAGTTGCTGCCATTTTTGCGCGAGCGGATTGCGTCGGCCCCCAAGGAGTTCAAGCCTGGCTACATTTCCGCGCTGTTTGACGCGCTTCTCAGCCACAAGTGGACCGAGGCCAACGAGCAGGAGGCGTTCGGGTGGTGGCATCAATTATCGACCGCCGAGGACGACACCGCGCGGCTGGGCGTGCAAATTCCAGCGCTGTATCGGCTGGTGGATGGCATGATTACCGCTCGGCAAGCGCACGACGAGCAAGCATTGCACGATGAGGGAAAAACCGACCAGCTCACGCGCATCGAGCTGCGCGATAAAAAAGCCGAATTTGCCAAGGCTTCCAAAGCGGCTCTCTCCGATCGATTGGCTGCCGAGGCGACCAAAGTCGAAAACGCAAACAAGTCCGACCCGCACGATTTACCCTTGTTGCCCTGGCTGCACATGGAGCAAGCGTATCTCGACGTGCAATTGAATCAAAATCTTTCGCAGGTGGAAGACTTTTGCTGGAAGATATTGGGGGACGCACCACCGAAGCTCAAGGAAGATTCCGAAGCGGAACTAGCGGACGAAACAGCCGATGCCGTTCTGGCCCAACTGCGCCGCAATTTGCTGGATGCGATGTTGCGTCAACGGGCGTTTATCACCGCCATGAATTTAGCCGCCCGGCGCAATGCACAGCCGGCAACCATCGACCGCATTTTGAAATACATTGACGCCGGTATCGAGCAAGGCGGCCCGCGCTTGGCCGGTTGGCGGGCGATGAAATTTCAGATGTTGGTGGCGCTGGATCGTCCCGACGAATTGGAACAGCAACTGCGCGGCTGGATCCGCAGCGATGAAACCACTACGCCGTGGCGGAAGGCGTTGGCGCTGCTATTGGCCGAGCGCGGCCGGCTGGAGGAGGCCATTCAACTGTTCGAAGCGGCGGAAAAATACAAGTTGCTGAGCGGGCCCGATTACCGCACGCTGGCCAATTGGTATTTGGTGAACAATCGGCGTGAAGATTACGATCGCTGCCGGATCGAAGCATTCAAGCGCATGCCGGAAGGCGTTTTGACGAATTCGCTATGGGGCATAAACAATCGTTGGCAGCGTCGAGATTTGCCGCCGCCAGCGGAGCTGGACGATGATACGCTGTTCGCCGTGCGAGCACTGCTGGAAAAAACATCGCAACCGGGAAATTATTTTGGGGTCGTGCGGCAATTATATGAATCGACGCGCGACTTCCGTTTGCTGGAGGCCATTCCCGACGGCGCGGTGGGGCGATCGCCGGAGCAAATTTATCCCTACTTGCAAAACGTGCAGGGGCAAATTCTCAGCGCCGTGCAAAAGGAAGCCGCCAACGACGAAATCATTGCCCGAATTCAAAAACTGCGCGAAGGAAAATTGACGACCACGGACGGGCGGGCACTCGATCTACTGGAAGCGATGGTCCAGCGGCGCTCCGCAGAAGTGCTCAATCAGCCCGGCCCGCATGTCGATGCCTGCGTGGCAGCGCTGAAGCGGGCTTTCGACCGCGATTGGGCCAACGGCGAGCCGGCTTTGATGGCCGGCCTTCTCAACAGCCTGGGCAAATTGCCGCAGCCGGCGATGGTTGACGAGCAGCTGCGCGAACTGCGGGAATTGCGCGGCAAAGCAATTGTCGGGAGCCGCGACCACTTGCTCATCACCAACCACCTCAGCAATTTGCTGTTCTGGTCATACGACAAACATGATGAGGCGATTGAGCAAATGCAGGCCGAAGTGCGTAGTTATGATTTGGCCCATCCGCACGGCTGGCCCGCGCAAGATAACGACGTGCTGGGCGACTACGTGCATTTGTATGAGGGTGCGCGGCATTTTGCCGACGGCGAAACCGTGTTGCAGAAATATCTGGCCACGCCGGAAAATGAGCAGCAGCGCAAGTGGCTCGATAATCGGCTGTTCGAATTGTATGACAACGCCCTGGATCACGATGGCGAGGTCTCGCTGGGCAAAGGGGACGAACTGTTTCACAATCTGTTGGCCGAGGGACTTAAGCAGCTGGACCATGCGACCGATGAAAACGTGCGCCACGATACGGTCGCGCGGTTGTGCAACACGTTTGCCATTGCTCATCAACATCATTTCGCCGATGCGAATAAAGAACTGCGAAATTTCGTGTTCAAGGTTATTCCCGGCGTCCTCCCGCGGCAGCAATCGCGCTACCACGATACCGCCAATGCGCCGCTGGGAGTCATCCGCGAAGCATTGGGCCTGCGTGCGGAGCTGCGTTACCTTGTGGAACGGATGGAACAATATCCTGCGTGGCTAAGCATTGGCTACAACAATGTGTGGAACGCCTTTGGTTGGGAATTGGCACAGCGCCGCGAAGAAGCCGCGAATACGCACGTGGACATTCAGGAGTTAGAGCCCCGGATTTTAAAGCTCGTGATCGCCGAATTGCAGCGCGATTTGCGCAGCCGGCAGGCACGTAATCGGACCGTCTACGCCATCAACTACAGTTACTTTTGGGCGGGAAAGACGGACGACTTCGCCCAGGCGGCCGAAGAAGTGTACTCGGCAAGCAAAAATTCCGGACGCAGCGTGCAGTACATTGCCAATTACTTGTGGGATGGATTGCGCCGCTTTTCACGCGCGATTGAAATGCTGCTGATCGCCCAGCATCAAGGGCTGCTCGATGAAGGGATGCAAGAGCAATTGGTCGATTACTTGCAGCAGCAAAACCGGCACGCGGAATCGATTGCAATTCTGGAGCCGCTCATCGAGCAGCATCCGGACAACATGCACTATCGCTGCCAGTTGATGGCAGCTTATTTCCATACTCAGCAGCCTCATCAATTGGCGGAATTAGTCAAGCAAATCGACGAGCACTTCCACCAAGGCGGACGCTGGCAGGAAGGAAGCATCGCCGAGCTTGGCCGCACCTGCAAAGATTGCCAGTTGTACGACCAGGCCGTCGGTTATTTGAACGAGGCCATTTCGCTGCACCAGCGCGCCAATGGCGGCGTGACGCTGAACGATCAATGGCTATCCGATCAATACGAAGCGTTGGCCAGCGCGCAAGCAGCTCTCGGGCACACCAAGGAAGCCGTCGATGCCGCGTCGGGAGCAATTGTTTGCTGGGGCAACCGCCAAGATATGCGGCAAAATGTTCTCAACACGCTCCACTCGGTGCTCAGCCAGTCGAAAGACTTGCCAGCCTATTTGAAACAGCTCGATGAAGAATCGGCCAAAAGCGGGCAAGACAGCCCCATTTTGCGCAAGGCGATCGGGCAAGTATTCAAAGACCGCAAAGAGTATGAACCCGCGATCAAGCAGTTGCAACTGGCCGCGCAATTGCAGCCCAACGATCGAGAAATTGATCAGGCGCTTTTGGAATGCTACGACCAGCTTGGCAAGCGGGCCGAGGCCACGCGGCAGTTGCTGCAGTTAATCGCCAACGACCAACACCACATCGACTTGTACGAAAAGTTGGCCGATCGGCTGAAAGATCAGCCGGCCGAAGCGGAACGGGCCGTCACCTCCATCGTCGAAGTCGGTTCGCAAGAAGCGGAAAACCACACGGCCCTGGCCACCATTCGCGAGCATCAAAATCGATGGGACGAAGCCATTGCACAATGGGCCGACGTGGCGAAATTGCGCTCGCTGGAGCCCACTGGGCTTGTCAAGCTGGCCACAGCACAAATTCACCAGCACGAGTGGGCCGCCGCGCAGCAAACCATCGAAAAATTGCAGCACACCGACTGGCCGCAACGGTTTAACGACGTAGGCAACCAAATTCGCACGTTGCAAGAACAACTTCCCAAAAAATAATCTAGCAAGCGGTAGGCTTTACACATCGACCACGGTTTTGCTGCTGCCGTCGCTGTAGGTAATGACGGTTTGCACGCCGGTAACCGTCGGCTGAATTGTGCTCAGTTTCAAACCTTGAATCACCGCCGGCACGAACGAATTGCCGTTCATTACGCCAAAGCCATCCCCATTTTGCAGCTCGTGGATCACCAACATGCCGAAGCCGGCAGCCGTAGCCGCGGCTTTGTGCGCCGCCAGAAATGCGGTCATGGAAGCCGGATCGGCCCCCAAATTCGCACCCAAATCGCCACGAATTCCCAACTCGGTTATGCCCAATTGAGAACGGGCCAGTTTATTTTTATCGGCCCAAGCGGTGGCCACGGCGTAGCGATTGGCAAGCCAATTCGCGTCCTGCGGCGTTTTGAAGTAGGGGGGATAAGAAAAACTCCAATTGGGCTGCGCGAAATCAGATTTGCGCTGCGTTTTTTGAGCGGCACTCAAAGTTGCGTCAGCGTCGATGGCGGCGTTCAAATCGCTAGTGGCTTGCGCCAATCCGCCGGGATGGTTTTGCGGCGGAAACGTCAACCGGTGGCAATCTTGATATTCGCCTGCTTCGCCTTGAAATGCCACGGCGATTGGTTCATACGCATGCCAGGAATAACCCGTATTGGCGTCGTAGCCGTAGATTGGCAGTGCAGTTAATCCATCGCCGCCAGCGGCGCCGCTTTGAAAATTATCGAGCGCGTTATAATTTGTGCCCGCTAAAACGAGAAAATGGTTAGGCAAAACGCCCCGGATGGCATGCCAATAAAACATCAGCTGCGAAGCCCAAGCGGTTTTGCCATTGAACGCCGCAAGTGGCGGTGGCTCGTTGAATAACTCCAAGGCCACGCTTGCCGGATCGAATGCCGACAGCGCTTTGGCCAGCGCCGTCACCGCGGCCATCATTTGCTTGAACTTCGGCCCGGAAATTCCGTCGATCACGTCGTTGCACGACCAGCCGGCCAAGGGAGGCCCTTGCATAAAATGGACATCGACCAGCACTTTCAGCCCCGCCGTGATGCGGCGTTGAACTCCCGCGGCGATTTGACCGGCCAAATTGTTCAACACCGTGGCACTGGGCGCGGACAGGAGCGTGCCAGGATCGACGGCCAATCGGACCAAATCGAATCCTGCCGCTTTGATGGCCGCCAGCCTGGCATTGGACATGACGACCGAATCGACTCCGCCGTTTTGGTACGGATTGGCAGCATACATGTTGCCGCTTACCGTTCCCCAGCCGAACGGCTGCATGCAGTTTAATCCCAGCAAGGTTTTGCCGGCGACGACGAATGTCATGGTTTGGCCCTCGAGAGTTGATCCATTTTGGACAGTGTTTCTGCCGCTTTCCATAAAGTGTACACATATACATGATAGGGTGGTCCAATTTCAAGGCACACCATGCCGCCGCCGTCGCCTAATTTGAAAAAAATGTAGTGATGGCTGTCCCAGCCACCGGCGTGTCACTCGAGAAAAACGGCTGGGGACAGCCGTCGCTACACTGCGGAATGGCCCGGGCCGGCTCTTTCCCGCAATCGATTTTCAACCCAGGCGAGTCAAAAGCGATTCCGAGCCAAAATCTGCGAGCGCATCGTCACTGGCGTCCGCAGGCGAGTTGTGCACCTGGCGAGAGTGGGATTGCAGATTCGCCCGCGAATCCAGCGCTGCAAAATAACCATCGACGGCTGCCCAAGGCGCAAGCTGCAACTGTGCTAGATGGGTGGCTGTCGCGGAAATCGCCGAATTTTCATGAACAGAATTGCTCTGCAATTCGAGTTCTGTCACGTCCGAGGGCGCCGCCCCATCCGGGACTACAGCCGGGATAAATACAGCTGGGACAAATAATGTGCTTCTACTTGTCGAGAAATTGCTTGCCACCGGCTCACTGTCCGCTTGAGCATTCACAATCGAAATGTCTTCCGAAAGGAGCAGGGGAGTTGTTGAAACAGGCGGTTGAGAAGCTGTCGCGTCTGCCGGCAACAATTGTGCATCCTGCTGCGGCAGTGCAGCAGGGGGATTCGCGGGTGCAGCGAGGATGGTCTCGGACGGGGTGGA
>DASRSD010000073.1 GCA_035656635.1 Pirellulales bacterium | reverse complement strand
CCGCCGCGCTGAACCAGGATCTCGATAAATTCAACGCGCAAAATAATCCTGGCGGCGGCAGCGGTAAGCCCGATGAATCAGGCAACGAAAAATCCGATGGCAAAAACTCTGATCGTAAAGATTCCCAAAATGGCCAGGGCTCCAAAAGCAATAACAAAAGTAATGGTCAGCAAAAAGACGGACAGAGCGACCAACCAAAATCGGACGGCCAATCGAACGACAATCCGCTTGGCACACCCGCCGACAAAAACGACCGCAACTCAGACGATAAATCTGGCGATCGGTCCGATTCGAAATTGGGCGATAAGTCGCCGGATGGTAAATCCACCAGTAAAAAGTCTGCCGACGGCAAATCAACTGATGGCAAATCGAGGGAGGACCATGCGCAATCAGGTCAGGAGCAATCTGGGCAATCCTCCAGCGGTCAACATTCGGGAGGACACCAGTCAGGAGACCAAAAATCTGGCGAGCAAAAATCGACCGACCAGAAGTCGAAAGATCAAAAATCAAATAGCCAGAAGGAACAGAAATCGGACGGACAGAAGTCCGACGGCAAAAAATGGGAAAAATCTGACGATCAGAAGTCTGGAAATTTTGACCAACAGCGCGACGGAAAATCCGACCAAAAATCAAATGGCACGCAACAGCAAGGCAAATCGCAATCAGGCCAGCCACAAGGTCAGCAACACGGCCAGCAAAATCAATCGCCAGATGATAACGACAACGACGCAGATAAGCAAAGCCAATCGGGCAATCAGCAATCGGGCGACGATATGTCAGCCCGCAAGCGCGTGCAGCAGGCAGAAGAGCGGATGCGGGCCGCTAAGCGCCAATTGGAGGAAGCTCAGCGTCGCGGGGCAGCGGAAGATGAGCAGCGGGCCGTCGAAGAATTGAAGCAAGCTAAGGCCCAACTCGAGGAAGTTTTACGCCAATTGCGCGAGGAAGAAATTGAGCGGGTACTGGCCCAATTGGAAACGCGCTTCCGCAAAATGCTGGAAATGCAAATCGAAGTGTATGAGAGAACCATCGCACTGGATAAAACGGCCGACGAAGATCGTGATCGAGATACCGAAATGGAAGCCGGCCAGCTGGCTCGCAAGGAATCAGAAACTGCCGCCGAGGCCGATAAGGCGTTGGCGCTGTTGCACGAGGAGGGGTCGTCTGTGGCGTTTCCCGAAGCGGTTGAGCAAACTCACGAAGATATGGATCGCGTAAAAGCCCGACTTGACCAAGCGAACATCGGGCAAATTACGCAGGGGCTGGAGCAAGACATTGTCAAATCATTGGAAGAAATGGTGGCCGCCTTGGTGAAGGCGCAAAAAGACCAGCAACAGCGTCGCGGCGGCGGTAGCAACGGTGGCGGTAGTGGTAATCAAGATCAGCCGCTGGTAAATGCCATTGCCGAACTAAAAATGATTCGCGCGTTGCAAGTACAAGTGAATACCCGCACCCAGCGATATTCAAAGCTGTTACAAGACGGCGCCGAACAGGCCGAAGCCCCCGATTTGTTGGATGCGGTCAAGCGGCTCAGCGAGCGCGAGGAGCGCATTCACCAAACCACGCGCGACATTGTGGTGGGGAAAAACAAATGATGCACAATCGAACCGCAATAAAATTAGTTCCGCGCACGGGTGGGCCAGGTGTACTTATGGCCGCCGCGCTGGGAGCGTTGTTAATCGGCCAGGGGGCTTTGGCATCCAGCGCATCGGCACAGGTAGCGCTGGAAGATGAATTTGGGCGTGAACCCACGTGGAAAGCGCCCACAGAAACCGAAGTGCGTAATCAGGTTTTGGCTTGGTTAAAAGAAAGCCGGGCAAACGAATCGCTCCGTAAGCAGGCGGGCGCGCTTTGGCCGGCAGGGCCAGCCAGCGAAGCCACCAAAACCGGCGAGGCTGTCTCACCAGTCCCGCAAATACTCCAGCGGGTGGTGGCCACCCTGGCGCTGGTCGACCCGAACGCCAAACAATTGGCCGACATTTGCTCCCAGTCTTCCAGTAACGGTAAGCCGCCCCAATTCTCCTGGTTGGTTGACGAAAAAATGCCAACCTTTGTCCGCAATAATTTGCGGCTGTGGTTGGGGCAATGGCTCACGCAGGAACGCTTTTACGATGAAGGCTTTGAACAATTAAAGGGCTTGCAGCCCACTGATGTGGTCGACCCCGCTGCATTGCTGTTTTATCAAAGCGTGTGCAACCACTGGATGCTGCACAAAGACGAGGGATTAAAAACCATTGCTCAGTTACTGGAACAGCGGAAAACCATTCCCCGCCGCTATGCTGAAGTGGCCGAACTCATGCAGGCCGATTTATCAGGCCTGGAAAACGAATCGCTGGATCACATTTCGCGGCGGATGAACGATGTTACCCGCCGACTCGATTTCGGAAATGCCGGCAAAAAGGTGCGGGGCGAGGAAGATGGCATCATCGATTCGCTCGACAAGCTGATCAAAGAATTGGAAGACATGGCCAACAATATGAACAGCAGCAACAGCAATGGCCGAGAACAAGGGCAAGAACAAGACCAACCTGGCCAGCCCGGCGAACAGGGCAACCCGCAAGGCATTCGTTCGCGCAATCCGGCCTCCGATAGCCGTCTTGCCCGTGGTCAAGGGCCCGGGGAAGTGAAGAATAAAAACATTGGCAACCACAGTGGCTGGGGTGATTTGCCTCCAAAAGAGCGCGAAGAAGCCATGCAGCAAATTAGCAAAGATTTTCCTTCTCATTACCGCGACGTCATCGAACAATACTTCCGCAAGCTGGCCTCCGAGGACGAAGACCAGAATCAGAAGTAGAATAGAGATAGATTATTGCCGTTTGGATTTTGAAAGGATTCAGTATTAATGTTTGGTTCCGTTCTGTTAATGGCCGCGCTCGCTGCTGGATTGCCACAAGTGCAAGTCAGCACGGTGGACGGCACAGTCACCCAGGGCAGCCTGGAAGATCTTTCCAGCAAAGAGATCACGCTAAAAACCGCTGACAGTAAGGCAACATTCTCCGCCAGTCAAATGTTAGACCTATCGCCCCAACAAAAGCTTTTGGCCAGAAGTTCTGATGAGCAGCCATCGGCCTGGATCGAACTCATCGATGGCTCCAAGCTAACCGCCGTCGATTTTGCGACCGAAGGCGATTCGGTCACGTTGGGATACAACAGTACCGGAAAAATTCCTGCTTCGAGTATTCGCAGCGTTCGTTTTTTTCGTCCTGATGATCCCGCTTCGCCTGCCTGGCCCAAAGATGCCGGCGCCAACGCGACGGGCGATTTATTGGTCGTGCGAAAGAGAGATCAAATCGATTTTATGGAAGGCAGTATCGTTAGCATCAAAGATAATTACGCCGTCTTCAAAGCCGACGGAGTCGAATACCCTGTTAACCGTTCCAAAATCGACGGGATAATTTACTACCACAAAGTTACCGACAAGCTGTCGGAACCACTTTGTGTGGTCGAGACAACAACGGGTTGGCGTTTAAGAGCCAAAGACGTGTCGTATGTTTCCCCCAACAGCACATATCCGTACGGTCGACTAGAAGTTACCACTCTTTGCGGTGACGATTTTTACTTCTTGCCTTGGGAGCAAGTTGCCCGGCTCGATTTTTCTGCCGGAAAAATTACCTATCTCAGTGATTTGGAGCCGGAATCGACACAGTGGACGCCATATTTAGATTTCGGGAGCGCCGCTCCTGCAATGGCGCAATACTATGCCCCGCGGCGCGACGAAGGCCGGGAGCATCAGCCCCTCCGCTTGGAAGGAAAAACTTGCAGCAAGGGCCTGGCGCTCTATAGCCGTACCGCGCTGGAATACCGCGTTCCGGCGGGCATGAAACAATTCAAAGCCACGGCCGGTATTGACGACAGCGTGCGCGAAGCCGGCAACGTGCGGTTGCAAATCTCCGCCGACGGAAACCAATTGTTCGATCAGGTCCTCACCGGTAAAGACGCGCCAGTCGATTTGGAATTGAACGTCGCCGGGGCTAAACGGTTGTCAATTTTGGTTGACTACGGCGATCATTTTGACGCCGGTGATTTCCTCGATCTGGTAGACGCAAGGATGTTGAAATGAAATTCCTGCTTCCAAATTCGAAAGTTTCCAAGTTCCCTCATCGAATTTGGGTGGCCATTGTACTGTTGCTGGCCTTGAGCACGGTGCATTCGGTTGCCGCCGAGGAGGAGCCGCTCAAAATAGATCCGGCTGTGGCTCATGCGGAGCAATCTCGAATTGCCGCGGTGGCCAAAGCCATGCCGTCGGTACTCGCGATTTTTATCCCCGGAGGGCAGGGGGGCGGCTCTGGCGTGGTAATTTCGCCTGACGGTTACGCGCTGACCAACTTTCACGTGGCTCGGCCATGCGGCTCGTTTATGAAGTGCGGCATGCCTGATGGCAAGCTGTACGATGCCGTCATCGTAGGGCTCGATCCTGTGGGAGATGTCGGGCTCATCAAACTGTATGGCCGCGATGATTTTCCCGCTGCCGAGTTGACCGACAGCGACGAAGTACAAGCCGGCGATTGGTGCTTCACCATGGGCAATCCCTTTTTGCTGGCGACTGATTTTCATCCTAGCGTGGCGTACGGCGTTGTGTCAGGCGTGCATCGCTATCAGTATCCTTCCGGTACGTTGTTGGAATATTCTGATTGTTTGCAAGTCGACGCCGCGATCAATCCGGGCAATTCTGGCGGTCCGCTATTTGATGCCCAAGGGCGGTTGATCGGCATTAACGGGCGCGGCTCGTTTGAAAAGCGCGGCCGGGTGAATGTGGGTGTGGGTTACGCCATTTCGATCAATCAAATCAAAAACTTTTTAGGCGATTTGAAATCGGGCCGCATTGTCGATCATGCCACGCTAGGGGCACGGGTGTCCACTTCGGAGGATGGGCGTGTGCTGGTCAGCGATATTCTAGAACATAGCGATGCCTATCGCCACGGACTGCGCTATGACGATGAAATTGTGTCGTTTGCCGGACGTCCCATTCATAGCGTGAACGCGCTCAAAGATGTGCTGGGTATTTTTCCCAAGGGCTGGCGTGTGGCGCTCACTTATCGCCGTGAGGGTAAAAATACCGATACCTACGTGCGCCTAATGGGCATGCATACAGAAGCAGAATTGCTGGCGAAAATTGAAGCTGATCGCGAACTGGAACCACAGCCTAATCCCGGCCAACCGCGAGAGCGCCGCCCCGGCAATTCACCGCGCCCGGGCGAGCAGCCCAAGCCCGGCGAGCAACCCAAACCCGGAGAAGAACCAGGTGGTCAGCCCAAACCCGAAAATCCCAGTCCAGAATTGGAACAGGCTGTCCACACGCCCGTGCCGGACGAATTGAAAAGACAATTTGAAGACCGCACGGGCTATGCCAATTTCTACTTCAACCGCGAAAACACGCAACGGGTTTGGAAAGCGCTCATTGCCCATGGCGATTTCAGGCAAGCCACCGGAGTGTGGACGATTAATGGGCCGCAAATTTCTGCCGGACCCGTGTTTGGTCCGCCGGCTACAATAGAGCAGCCCATGCCCACGGGGGCTATTACTATTCGTTTAACAGATACGGAGTGCGATATTGATTTACCCACGCCGCCGCCGTCGAAAATAACGCTGGCCGATGGAATCGATGCCGGTGCCAATCCGGCCATTTTGAATCCGCCGGGCAGCGGCGGCTTGTTGGCCGCGCTACATTTATGGCGCAAGTTGCTGATCGGCGGGCCGGGTAAATATGGCCAGGTAATCTATGAAGGTTTATCGCCACTGCCAGGTCATAATGGCTTGTGTGATGTGCTTGTAGCCATTGGCGAAGGAGTCGATACTCGGTTCTATTGCGACCCGGCAGACGGCACGCTGTTGGGCATGGAGATGTATTCGGACGATGATGCCGATCCGTGCGAAGTGTATTTTGGCGAGTATCGTGAGGAGCAAGGAAGGCTGTTGCCACACCGAATGGAAGTGCGTTGCGGCGAAGTTATGTTTGGTGTATTTGTATTCAGCAAGTTCGATTTGGAAAAAGCAGCGGAGAAAACACGATAATGTGTCCAACGAACGGGACTCAAACCGCCCGCAGAAACAGTTACTCCGCGCGATTTCTGCAGGCGGGCAGTTCGTCGGTAAAGTTGCTGGCCGCACTGCTGGTCATTGCGCCGCTGGTCCCATCATCCGCTTATGCTTCAAAAACCACGGATATTGTCCGCGACGCACAACATAAAACTGTAAAAATTTACGGCGCCGGCGGGCTGCGGCAATTGGAATCATATCAATCTGGCTTTTTGATTTCTGCCGATGGGTACGTGCTGACTGTGTTCAGCCACGTGCTCGATTCCGACACGATTACCATAACGCTAGACGATGGCCGCAGATTAGAGGGAAAACTGATCGGGGCCGATCCACGTTTGGAAATTGCGGTGCTCAAAGTCGACACCGCCGATTTGCCCCATTTTGATTTGCAACAGGCCCTTCCGGGAGTAGAAGGCACTCGGGTGTTGGCCTTTAGCAATGTATTCGGAGTGGCCACCGGTGATGAACCGGTCAGCGTACTGCATGGCTCTATTGTTGCGGTGACGACATTGACAGCCCGGCGCGGGGCATACGAAACCGCGTATAAAGGGACCGTCTATGTGCTCGACGCTATGACGAACAATCCCGGCGCCGCTGGCGGCGCGCTGACCGATTCGCAAGGAAAGTTGCTGGGGCTGTTGGGCAAACAATTACGTAATTCGCGTAACAATATTTGGCTAAACTATGCTTTGCCGGCGAATGAACTGCTGCCGGCCATAGAGGCCATTGAGTCGGGACAGGCTCGAACGGTGGCTTCCCGTCCGGCAACGGCTCCCAACAAAGGTCTTACCCTAGCTGATTTGGGCTTGGTGCTTGTGCCAAACGTGCTGGAGCGGACGCCGCCATTTATTGATTCGGTGCGGGCCGATTCTCGGGCCACCCAGGCGGGCATTCGCACCGACGATTTGGTTGTTTTTGTCGACGACCAATTGATTCAATCATGTAATGCGCTGGTGACCGAACTGAGACGGCTTGATCCCGATGCCGATGTACATTTCACGCTGCTTCGCGCGGGCGAGTTGATTGAAGTGACGTTGAAGGCTAGTGACAAATAACCCATGGCGAACGGCAACCGCATGACGAAGTGCGTGGTCTCCTTACCAAAGCTCAATTGCTCGCAAAGGGCTCTGACTTCCTGGCTGCTGCAGGCAGTTAATAGGAAACTCCGCAAGTCGCAGCTCGCGCTGGCTGTTTTTCTGTTGTTGCTATTCATCTTTCATCTGCTGCCTGCGGTCGTTGTTGCCGACGATGATTTAGCTCTGCGCGAGGAGGCGGCTATGAAAGCCGTTGTGCAGCGAATTGCCCCCAGCGTGGTGCGCATCGAAACATTGGGCGGCTTGGAAACTATCGGCAATTTATTGGTAGGGACTGGGCCGACGACGGGACTGATTGTTTCCTCCGATGGTTACATTATTTCCAGCGCGTTCAATTTTGTACAACAGCCGGCCCAAATGCTGGTCGATTTAGCCGATGGCACTCGATTGCCGGCACAAGTGGTGGCCCATGACCATAGCCGTATGCTGGTGCTTTTGAAAGTTTCCACTGCCGGCTTGGATGCGAAAAAACAGCTTCCAGTACCCGTGGCGGCGCCTGGGGCAGAAATGTCCGTAGGCCAATGGGCGATTGCCGTCGGACGCACGTTCGATGCCAATCAACCGAACATGTCGGTGGGCATTATTAGTGCCGTGAACCGCGTGTGGGGGCGAGCAATTCAAACCGACGCCAAAATCTCCCCCGCTAATTATGGTGGACCGCTCATCGATTTGCAAGGCCACGTGCTTGGTGTATTGGTTCCCATGTCACCACCGGAAACCAGCGAAGTGGCTGGCGTTGAGTGGTACGACTCGGGCATTGGCTTTGCCGTGCCATTGGAGCAAATTAATCGGGTACTTGATCGGTTGAAGAAAGGCGAAGATTTGAACCCGGGCTTGCTAGGCGTGAGCCTGAAGCCGGGCGATCCGTATGCCGATCCGCCCATTATTGCTGCCAGTCATCCGAAATCGCCAGCTGCTGTCGCAGGACTGAAAGCAGGGGATCGCATTGCAGAAATCAACGGTGTAAAGGTGAATAGTGCCTCGGAGCTGCGTCACCAGTTGGGGCCGCTATACGCCGGAGAAAAAGTCATGGTAGTGGCTCTGCGAGGAGACGATCGGTTGGAACGCTCCGCAGAATTGATTGCCAAACTGCCGATTTACATTCATCCGTTTTTGGGAATTCTTCCGTGCCGTGAAATTAAATCCGACGGACCGAAAACGAGCGACACTATTGCTGACAAAGACAAGCCCGCTGCAGAAAAAAAGAACGACGACAAAAAAACAAACGATATTTCTGCCGGCAATCAAAATACTGCGTGGCAACCCGGCGTTGTTGTGCGGCAAGTATACGCCGATAGCCCGGCAGCCAGAGCGGGAATCGTGCCGGGCGATCGTCTCTTGTTGCTCAATGGCGAAGCCATTAGAGATCGCATGCAATTGCAGGAACTCATTGCCGGCTTGGAGCCGCTTCAGCCAGTAAAAGTGGAAATAAACCGCGACGGCCATCACCAAACCGTCGAAGCTAAACTGACCACGTTGCCCGAAGATGTACCCGAAAAATTAGCGCCATCGCATGAGCCCAACCCTCTACCAGACTCCAATCTGCCAGCAACGGGAAAAATCGAAATCAAAATTCCAGAAGCTCCTAGCAATGCCTTGGCCTATGTTCCCACCACCTATAACTCGCACGTAACGCATGGTTTGGTAGTGTGGTTGCATCCGGCTGGCGGGTTCAAAGCTGACGAATTAATCGCTAAATGGAAGCCCATTTGCGAAGCAAATGATTTAATTTGGTTAGCCCCCAAAAGCGCTGAGGCTGCCCGCTGGCAGCGCACCGAATTGGAATTCATTCGCAAGGCCATGGACGACCTGCTGCAGAAATACAACATCGATCGCACGCGAATTGTGGTGATCGGGGAAGAAGCAGGGGGTGGCATGGCGTATTTGCTGGCTAGCCTCAATCGGGATTTAATTCGGGGCGTTGCGGCTCTTAACGTCGCCATGCCGCCAGGCATGCGTCCGCCCGAAAACGATCCGGTGCAACGGCTGGCTGTGTTTACCACGACTGCAAAAAAAGCATCGCCCGCGGTAGCCGCCGGCATTAAGCGGCTGCGCGATGCCAAACTCCCAGTGACGGAACTCAACGAAGGAGAAACCACCCGGCCGCTTACTGCCGACCAATGGGCTGAATTGGTGCGCTGGATTGACACGTTAGATCGTTCGTGAGCCGGCAGCTGTGTAACCGTGCCGATTAATGGGCTGCCTAGGTGGCAGCCAAAAAACCCATGGACGTTTCCCAGGCTGTGGAAAAGCTGAAATCTAGCGAGGCCAGTGTTCGGACAGCCGCGGCCGAGCAGCTTGCGCATCTGGAAGAGGCCGCGCAGCCGGCGGCTGTGCCGCTGGTGCGGGCAACTACCGATTCAGAAGAATCGGTCCGGCAATGGGCTTCCGAGGCGCTGGAATCGCTTGGCCCGCCCGCCGCCGGCGATGCTTCAGCGTTGGGCAAGCTTTTGGCCGATCCGCACTTAGATGTGGCATATTGGGCCGCAATGCTATTGGGGAGATTGCAAACCGATGCCGCTGCGTGTGTTCCCCAAATTGTGACGGCCTTGCAATCGCATCCCGAAACCACTGTGCGCGAGCAGGCAGCGTGGGCCTTGGGCAAAATCGGTCCAGGGGCGACTGCTGCACTGGGCGCGCTGCAAAAATTAGCCACCGATCCGGATGCGCGCCTTGCACGGTTGGCTAAACAAGCCATTGAACAGATCTCGTCCAAGTAACGCAACGGCGCCAGTGGCTCTTGGCTGCAGCGGCTTGGCGCAGAGCACATTTTGCTACCATTCAGCAACGATCCACTATCGCCAGCCATAACTATTCGTGCTGGCCGTGCGAATTTTCCGCGTGCCTTACCGTGTATAAAGTATCCGATAACCTTTCCATTGCGGGTTGCAAAAGCGGGTCGAATTGCCGCAGGCCTTGCAAACAACCGGTGCAATTCCCGCACTGTCCGATGACACATTCATTGTGCATTTGCAGCGGATTCATAGCCCACTGTACAGTCAGGGTTAGTTGCTTACTCGTTGTGCCCAGGGGTTGCATCTGGTAGCTTGGCACAAATTCAGTACCATCATCTTCGGGGGAGTTGCCATGGAGAAGAATCGTAAAGCAGAGGTTGAGGGGGAACAGAAAAATCTGGATCTGAAAAACAAAAAATATCAGCTCGAACTAGATACTTCGGCCGGAAAAGTCTTGCTCGATTTATGGTCCGATGTTGCCCCAGGCCATGTCGCCAACATTCTGGGCCTAGCGAAAATTGGCTATTACGATGGCCTAATTTTCCATCGCATTATCAAGGGCTTCATGATTCAAGGCGGCTGTCCGGAAGGCACAGGCACCGGCGGACCTGGGTATACCATTAAGGCCGAGTTCAACAACAAAAAGCACGAACCCGGAGTGCTTTCTGCGGCCCGCACCAGCGATCCCCATTCGGCCGGCGCGCAGTTTTTTATTTGCTTGGGATCCCATCCGCACTTGGACGGCCAATACACCGCTTTTGGAAAAACCGCCGATGCCGCCAGTCTGCAAGCGGTAAAAAACATTGGCGACGTGTCGACCGATCGAAACGACCGCCCGCTAAAACCCGTCAGCATTAAAACGGCTCGGGTGCTGGAATCGGCCAAAAGTTAGCGGCGGTTGCCGGGTTGCAACTACAATAAACTAGGAAGTTCATTGAGGCCCGCCAAGCTGGGTACGGACTGTTTGAAATTGAAACTGGCACAGAATTTTGGAGCACGTGGCACGATTGATGGTGCGATTATTTTCTCTCGCCGTGCTTTCGCTCGTGCTGAATGCGCTCGTTTTACTGAACAATGGCGCTGCCGCCGGTGACCCCGCGCCTTTGCCGAAAGTTAAAAGCATTCAGCTGGGCTTTAATAACCATTTCAAACTTGGTTGCTGGACGCCAGTGGAAGTAACCTTCGACGGCGCAGATGTCGATTCGACGGCCGAGCAACTGGATGTTCAAGCCATCGATGGCGATGGCGTGCCCGCCTGGTTTACGGGTCCTCCTGTGCTGGGCAGCGCCGGACAAACTGCCATTTCGTATGTGCGCATTGGCCGCAGCGATCCCTTCCTAAAGATACGGCTAACCAAATTGGATGGCACCCGTGGCAAGCAAGCGGAAATACAGCCGGCGCTTCCCGCAGGAGCAACCGCGCAGTCCCTGCCGGCAACCAGCGAATTCATTGTCGAACTCGGTGCGTCCATTGGTTTGCAGGACACTGTCCAGCGGCTTAATCAAAACGATTTTGAACGAACTTCCGTCGTCACGTTGGAATCGCAGCAACAGTTGCCCGATCGGTGGTACGGCTATGAGGGTGTCGATCTCGTAGTTATCTCGGGAACGTCGGGACTGGAGAAATCGCTGCATGGCGCGGCCCTGGACGCTTTAGAAGTCTGGGTTCGACAAGGGGGCAAGTTGATGGTGTGCTGCGGCAATGAGGCGCAGCATTTATTTGGCCCAGCGGCTCCGCTGGCTCGATTTGCTCCTGGCGAGTTGGTGGGCGTTATCAATTTGCCGGCGGCCAGCTTTGGACCCATTGAAGAATATGTCGGGGTCGAGCAGCAGCGATTAGATGCCGCTTCCATCCGCGTGTCGGAATGGAAAAACTTGCGTCCGGCGGCGCAAATCGAATGGCCTCGTGGAGGACGTGCCAGCGATTTGCCGCTCATTATGCGTCGGCCGTTGGGCTTTGGCGAAGTGACTTTCGTCAGTCTGGATTTGCACCGGCCACCGTTTACCGATTGGGCCAGCCGCAGCAAATTTTTGGAGCGCTTGCTGGTCAAGCATGCGTCCCGGACTGAGCAGTCGTCGGCCTTGCATGCCGCCAACCAAGGCAAGCAATTGGGCTATGTCGATTTAAGCGGCCAACTGCGTAGCGCACTCGATCAATTTACTGATGTGCAGCTCATTCCGTTTTGGGTTATAGCTCTGGCAGTGATAATTTACATCAGTCTGCTGTTCCCCTTGAACTTTTGGATTGTAACTCAGCGTCTGCGGCGGCCGACATTTGCCTGGGCATTGTTTCCATCGACAATTATCGTGTTTGGTTTGAGTGCGTATGCGTTGGCTAATTATGCCAAAGGAAATGGGCGGCATGTGAATCAGCTTGATTTGGTCGATGTCGATTTAGCAACCGGCGGGGCGCGCGGCGCGACCTGGTTCAATGTATTCAGTCCCCAAAATGCACTGTGCGATTTTCGCATAGAGCCCACGGCAAACGTGGGCGCAGTCACAACGCCTCGTGGTGAAAATGATTCGTCCTGTTTGCTCAGTTGGTTTGGCCTGGCCGGAACGGGGTTAGGAGGCATGAACTCGGTGGCCGTTAACACGCCCCTGTTTGACAATCCCTACACCATCGACATGGCGCACGGCAGCATCGCCCAAGCGCCGCTTCCGGCCTGGTCAAGCAAAAGTTTTGTTGCGCGCTGGGAGGCAAGAGCAGGCGGAATTGAAGCCCACCTGACCACCAGCGCAGACCGCCGTTTGCGAGGCGTCGTGGTGAACCGACTGGCGACCCCGCTATATGATTGCGTGCTCCTATTCGATCGTTGGGCGTATACCTTGGAAATGCTTGTCCCGGGCAAGTCGGTTTCGCTCGATCGGTTGGAACCGCAAACCGGCGATACGTACCTCACCAACCGCCGCACCATCAACGCGCACGATGAAGTTCCTACCTATGACCGTGCTGGCGTAAGCGTCGCCCGCATCGTTGAAGTGATGATGTTTCATGAAGCGGCCGGCGGTCCCAACTACACCGGTTTGGTGCACCGTTATCAGCGGTTCGTCGATTTATCCGATCAATTGCAATTCGGCCGGGCCATATTAGTGGGCCGCGGTCCCGATGGCGCCATAGTGCAGCTCAATGGCCAGCCGCTGGCCAATACTCCCGCGAATCAGCACACCACCATTTACCGTTTTGTTTTGCCCGTGAAATCTCACGATTAAGCCGTACGCCGAGTAATAGGTTTTCTGTGATTGAAACCCGCGATTTAACGAAAAAGTACGGCGAGCTGTTTGCCGTAAAGTCGCTGTCGATCAAGCTCGACAAGGGCGATGTATTCGGCTTCATCGGTCCCAATGGCGCCGGCAAAACGACCACCATGCGCATGCTGGCCACGTTGTTGAATCCCACTTGGGGCGAAGCCTACGTGTGCGGCAACTCCATTTACAATAAGCCCAAGGAAATTCGGCGGCTGATCGGTTTCATGCCCGACTTTTTCGGCGTGTATGACGACATGCGCGTGATCGAATACCTCGAATTTTTCGCCGCCGCCTACCGCATTAACGGTCAGAAACGCCGCAAAGTATGCGACGATGCGCTGGAACTTGTCGGGCTGGGTTACAAGCGCGACGCACTGGCCACCAGTCTTTCCCGCGGAATGAACCAGCGGTTAGGCCTCGCCCGGGTGCTATTGCACGATCCGCAAGTGCTGCTGCTAGACGAGCCGGCCAGCGGACTGGATCCGCGGGTGCGAATCGAAATTCGCCGCGTCATAAAGCAGTTGGGCGAAATGGGGAAAACCGTAATGGTATCCAGCCACATTCTGCCCGAGCTGGCCGATATGTGTAATAAAATTGGCATTATTGAGCGCGGCGAATTATTGTGGAACGAAGATGTGAACGAGCTCATCAAAAAAGTCCGCTGCCAAATTGTGCTGCGGGTTCGTGTCGATGGCTCGCAAGAAGCAGCGGCAAAATTGATCGAACAACATTCGACCGTGGACCGCGTGGAACTTTCAGCCGGCGAGTATTCTACTCACCGCGACATGGTCGTCACGCTGAAAGAAGGAGTGCATAGCTACAGTGACCTGGCCGCCCAGCTTGTTTCGCACGGCCACAAATTAATGCTGTTTAAGGAGGACGAATTGAACTTGGAAGGAGCCTTCATGGCGCTCACCAAGGGCGTTACCGCGTGATGCCCAGTGGCACGAATCGTTCGCCGACCACATCAATAACCGGCGATGTTGCTCTTGTCGGCAGCGGATTTCAGTGCTTTCAAGAATTCTTCTGCCTTCGCGGTCATCATGCGCAGTTCGCTGGCCACGGCGAGAAACTGCATGCCTTGGGCAGCGCGTTTTTGAGCGATTTCGACACTCATGACGTGCATGCCCGTGGGCGTGCCCGTTTTTTTGCCGGCAGCAATGATTTTATCAAGCGTGGTTTCAAACTCCACGTCGCTGGCTTCCGTACCATCGGCCTGGCGTAAATTGGCGTGCAGATCGACAGGGCCCACAAATATTGCATCCACGCCCGGCAGACTATAGATGGCTTCGGCGTGGGCTACTCCCAGCGGGCTTTCGGTTTGTAAGACAACGAGAATTTCGTCGTTGGCTTGCCTGTAGTATTCCGCCGTGGTGCCATCGAAATTCAGTGCGTGTAATCCACCGCCCAAGCTGCGGTTACCGACCGGCGGATATTTTGTGGCGGCAATCACGTCTCGTGCCTGCTCCACGGTGTTAATCATCGGCGCCACAATTCCCCATGCCCCCGAATCGAGCGCCCGCTTGATCAAAAAGTGGTTACCTTCCGGCACGCGCGCCAGTGGAACACAGCCGGCATCCGCAATGGCGCCAAAAATGGCCGCGGCCTGCGACCAGTCGATTGGCTGGTGCTCCATGTCCAGTGTTAACCAATCCCAGCCTAGCCTGGCCATTACTCGTGCCGCATACAAATCGCCCAGGCTTAACCAAGTGCCGAAGGTTGGCTGGCCAGATTTCAATTTTTTTTTGATCGGATTAGTTTTCATTTTGGAAAGGCACGGATAGACCGTGCGCGAGAGGAATTCCAACTTACCAATGTTCGCGGTAGTACCCTGTCGGTGTGCAAAATGCCTCACGGCCAGAAATCAAAGACGAAGTCACGGACACCGAAAATTTGCCGGTGAACGAGCGGTTTAATCTCCCTACGCTAATCGTTTCGCGGAAAGTCCGCTAGCAATCGTGCTAATAATTCCGATTCTGCCGGATTCTCGTCTGCACCGGCAAGCCGAATTTACCGTAGAATAGTGCGCCCGAGGTGCTCTCGGCGGGAAGCAGCCTTTTGCACACCAACCAGTTTTTTCGATAAAGGATTTTTCGACCATGAAACGACTTTCTTTGCTGGCGCCGATGATGGGGACCGCAGCTACCGGAATGATGATTTTCGTCGCTGGGGCACTGGCCCAACAGTCGCGAATGGAGCAAATTCCCGCCAACAACGGAATGCAGCCGGGGCAAGGCGCGAAAGGCGCCGCCCAGACCCCAGGGGCCGCTGGCCTGAGCACTTCCAAGCAAAAAGCCAGTTACTGCGTGGGCATGATGGCTGGATACGATATTCTTAACCGGCAACTAACCGCTGACGATTTGGATACCCACGCACTGCTGCAAGGCTTGACCGATGCCCTGTCGGAGGCCAAGCCGGCCTTGAGCGAAGAGGAATTTCAGCAAGTAATGACCGATTTACACAGCCTGCTTGCCAATCGCGCGAAAGCCATGGAAGACAAAGTGAAAGCCATGGCCGAAAAGAATAAGACCGAAGGCGATGCGTTCCTGGCTCAAAACAAAACCAAGCAAGGTGTGAAAGCATTGCCTAGCGGTTTGCAATACAAAGTGCTGCAATCGGGCAATGGACCCACCCCCGGCCCCAACGATATGGTTAGCGCCCATTATAAGGGTACGTTGTTGGACGGCACCCTGTTTGATAGTTCGTACGATCGAGGTAAACCGGCTACGTTTCCTGTCAATGGTGTGATCAAAGGTTGGACAGAGGCACTGCAATTGATGAAAGTCGGAGACAAATGGCAGCTGTTCGTTCCCTCCGAATTGGCCTATGGTGAACGTGGACGCATGCCAAAGATTGCGCCCAACTCGGTATTGGTTTTCGACGTTGAACTGCTCGACGTGAAAAAAGGAGATGCCGCGCCCGGCGCAGTGCGGTAAATTGAGCTGAGCGATGTTCGAAGCCCTGGGATTGCAGACTCAGGGCTTTTTTCTCATGCGCATCCGATCATTTCCTTTATCATTATCATTTTCACGACCACGGTGCCTGCCATGTTGACCACATTTAGCTGCTCGCGGCAGTCCGCTGCGTCGATCTGGATTCTGCAATCCATATTATGCCTATCGCTGGTGACATGGGGGCTTTCTCCCTCGTACACCACGGCCCAGAGCAAAATGCCGCTAGAACAGGCCCGCCAGCGGATGGTGGAAGAGGACATTATTGGCGGAGGCGTGAAAAATCCGCGCGTCATTCAAACTATGCGAGATACGCCGCGGCATGAATTTGTTCCGTTGCAATCGCGTCAAAACGCCTATTACGACATGTCGCTCCCCATCGGCGAACAACAAACGATTAGTGGTCCGTTTGTCGTGGCCTACATGACCGAACAGTTGGACCCCCAACTCACCGACAGGGTATTGGAAATTGGCACCGGCAGCGGTTACCAAGCAGCCGTGCTTAGCCCGCTGGTGAAAGACGTGTACACAATCGAAATTCTCGAACCTCTGGGCAAACGGGCGGAGCAAACGCTCAAACGATTGAAGTACGAGAACGTGCACGTGAAAATCGGCGATGGTTATCAAGGCTGGCCGGAGCATGCGCCGTTCGACAAAATTATCGTCACGTGTTCGCCGGAAAAAGTGCCGCAGCCGCTGGTCGAACAGCTCAAAGAAGGGGGAAAAATGATTATTCCCGTCGGTGAACGGTTCGAGCAAATGCTGTATCGCTACACGAAGAAAAATGGCCAATTGGTCGCTGAGCCGTTGCGGCCCACGTTGTTTGTGCCCATGACCGGCACCGCCGAAGCCGGTCGCGAGGTGCAGCCCGATCCGCTGCGTCCACAAATTGTGCATGGCGGATTTGAAGAACCCGTAGGCGACGATGGCGAACCACGCGGTTGGTATTATTGCCGATTGATGAAAGTGGTTGAAGCCAACGACGCTCCGGAGGGCAAGCGTTACATTACATTTACGAACGACGTGCCGGGCCGCACGAGCCGCGCGCTGCAAGGATTTGCAGTCGACGGCAAGAAAATTGGCCAGCTGGAAGTTAGCGCCATGATTCGCGGGCGTGATATTAAGGCAGGCCCCACGGTCGATCAGTTACCGCAAATTTCACTCACGTATTACGACGACAATTGGGCCATTATTGGGCGCAATTTTTCCGGGCCGTATCGCGGCACGTTCGATTGGCAGCGCGTAACCGACAAGCTTCCTGTGCCTGCCAAAGCCAGCAAGTGCATTATGCACATCGGATTGCTCGGCGCCGTCGGCGAATTTTCGGTTGACGATGTTTCGGTGCGACCGATCGCGCGTTAGGTTGGCTGGCCGACTGTATAAATATCGCACAGTTCCTGGCCTGGAGTAAGTTTGCTATCTTTTCGGTTGCGCGTTTTTGCAACACTGCGAATTCGGATTTCTTTTTAAGCTGCGGTGGCCTGCGCGCGGCATATAGTCAAGCGATTTTTTTGGCTTCCCCGCTTGACGATCTTTTTGGGGGGAGAGTTAAATATAGCTACTCTTCTGCCATACACATTCTCTGTGTTCATGCGACAAGGGGAAATTCATGAACAAGCGTGCCTGCGTTGCTGTTGGCGTTGCACTGTGCGTTGTGTTTTCGCTGCAGACCGCCATCCATTTCGCTCTCGCCGCCTCGGTAACGCCAGCGGAGATTAATGGACTGTGGAAAGGAAAAATTAAAGATGAAAATGGTGCCGATATCGATTTGTTGTATGATTTGAACGTCGACGGCAACAAGCTTTTGGGCACAGTGGAAGGGCCGGCCGGAAAACTGAGTCTTGAGAATGGCATCGTCGAGGGCGATGCGATCAAGTTTCAAATCTCGTTCGGTGATTTTCACATTCTACACGATGCCAAGCTGGCCGACGGCAAAATCAAAATCGTCTCGCACATGCCGGATAAAGACCGCGAATACACCATTTCGCGAGTTGTCGATTTAACGGGCCCATGGGAAACCAAATTCACGACTCCTGACGGCAACGAAATTGTTTTGAAATACAGCTTCCAAATTGCAGGCGACAAACTTACCGGCACCGTCGAAAGCCCTCGCGGAAAACTCGAATTGAAGGAGGGAAAAGTTGATGGAATGGTCATTTCTTACAAGGTTGCCATCGCTAACAACGACGTATCGTACGAGGGCAAATACGCAGACGGAAAAATTAAAGTGAAATCGCATGGCGGACCGTTCGGCGATCGGCAATACACGCTGTCCCGCCCCCACGTGGATGTTTCTGGCGCTTGGGAGGCGACGTTCAAGGATGAAGCCGGCAACGATTTGCTGCTGAAATTCGATTTAAAGCTAGATGGCGAACAGCTCACCGGCACTGTCAAGAGCCCACAAGGCGATGGAACCATTACCCATGGCACTGTAAAGGGAAACGATGTTTCGTTCGATGTTGAATTCGGCAACGAAACGATCAAGCACAAGGGATTGCTCAGCGGCAACGAAATCAAGCTCATTGTCAATGGTTTCGGCACGCAATGGGATTTAACCCTGAAACGGCCGGCCGCAAAGTAATCCGTTACCGATCTCGGTTGCAAGGCCATAACACTACGTAGGCAAACTCTCCTACTGCTTCAACTTCTGTGCCACTGGACTCCCATTTTCAGCCGATGTAGGGCCGATTTTTTATGTTTTTTTTTGCGGTCGGCGCATTCTTTGCAGAAATAAATTTTCGGCTTTTTGGTATCGCGCCGGTACTAAATCCGAAAAATGTTGAGCTACAGTGCCATGGGGAACAATTACAAAAATCTCTGGCTGTGCATGGACGCCTTGGCGGCGGCGCTGGAGTGTGATCATGGCAGCGCGGAACAAACCCTGGATCAAATGGAGCAGGAAATCTTGCGTCTTTCCAGCCAGGAGCGCGATTCTGTTCGACGAAAAATGATTTGTATTGTCGCGCAGCTCTCACGCTTGGAAGTGCGCATGATGACTCAGCATGGACCGTTGAGTCCGGCAATCTAACATGTTAATTGCGACTCCTTGCGACAAGATCGCTGTCCCCGCTATCCGTTCATGCTTATTGTTCATCAGGGACCAGCCGGCTAATACGCCGACTACAAATATTAAGGTTTTCGTAACCGGCTGAGACAAAATGATTCGTGCGCCGCGGATCGTTGGTTGGTCATCAACCAAAGTGGCAGTTCGATATTCAGCGTGCCGCAAGCACAGCAATTAATTCCTCCAATTTATTGACATCAATGTTCTGCTTGATTTTTTGCGTATCCACCGCGTCGATAATAGCGTAGGCTTCATCACAAAACTTATCGAAAAATGCCCACGTCATTTGTTGTTTGCGGCCCCACGTCACACACACCGGGCCTTGTGTAGTATAGCCCGGCACAAACACGTAATGCCCACCCCAAGAGTTGACGGCACCACGCGGACCGCGGACCACATCCCATGGTTTGCCGGTTTGAAATTGAACCTGGGCCGAAAGGGGCAAACTCAAACCCAGACCGACTCCCAAATCGAGCACAATCGCCTGCTTCACCTGGTCGTGGTTGGCCAACTCCAGTTCAGAATAGCCTCGAATTTTGTAGTTGGCAGCGCCCACCAACCAGCCCGCGGATTGCCATTTTTGTAACGAGTCGAGTACCACCAGTCCGGTATCGGCGCCGCCGGTTTCCTCAAAATATTCGCGAATCACATCTTGATCGGAAATGGAAATAATTTTCTTTTGTTCCACCAGTTCAAACCGCAGCGTTTGATGCGCGCGGCCGGCCATCACGCAATCGCCGTATCGGTCGTTGGCGAACATGGGGGTAGGAATCCCACGATGTTGGGCGTCGAAATCATACTCTTTGGGAATCGTTATCCGCGCTTTCACTAATGAGGCAAATTTCATTGTCCGCGGATCACGCCGGACTGGGGCTTTGCCGAGCTTAAAAAAAGGATGCTGATGAATGCCTTTGCTGCGAGCCATTATGCTGCTCCCTATGATGAAAGTTCCGCTTGCAGACCTGCAAAAACTCCAACCCGCATTTAGTGTACATATATACACTTATGGCGAAGATGTAGCTAGCAGCAATTTGGGCCAGTCCCGCGGTTGTCGAAGTAGCGCGGACGATCGAAGAAGTGCGATCGAAAAGGGGCGGTTTCTTTCCATTTGTCGGCCCAATGCTATATTGGGCGGCAAACAACCCGCAGAAAAACGTTGCACCACATTGGCAAATTCAATTTCCTACATCAGCGCATCTCGTCGCCTTGCCACGCTGGCCACCAATCCCAGCGCCCACAGATGGGCGATTAAATCGGAGCCGCCATAGCTGAACAGAGGCAGCGCCAGCCCAGTAACCGGCAGCAGGCCGACCATCATGCCGGCGTTGATGCACACTTCCGAAGCAAACAGTGCGGCCACGCCCACGGTCAACAATCGGCCAAAACGCTCGTCGGTTTGACCGGCAACGTGCAAACATTTGGCAGCCAGGCTAGCAAACAGCAGCAATACAAATCCACTGCCGGCTATTCCAAACCGTTCGGTCAGCACGCAAAAGATCGAATCAGTTTGTGCCTCCGGCAGCCGAGCTGCGATGGCATCGTCGTCCAAAACCGGCGAAAAAATACTTCCCCAAACTTCTCCTAGCGACAGCATTCGCTTCGCCTGATCGAGATGGAATCCGTCGGACGTAGCCGGTTCGCGAGGAGGATTTTGTTCCCATAGCGCTATGACGCGCGAACGCTGGTCGTGGCTTATCTGGGCCCACAGCAGCGGCAGCAACAACACCGCCGCCACTGCCAAGCGGAACATATCGCGCCGTCGAGCGCCCGCCACAAACAAGATGGCAAAAAGCACCGGCAAGAAAACCAGCGAGGTGCCCAAATCGGGTTCTTTCAATACCAAAAGCATCGGCAGTGCGGTCATGCCCAGCGGACGCAACATGGTGTGCACAAATCCGGCGGGCAGATCCTGGTGCATCAATAATCGAGCCAGCGAAATAACCAAAATCACTTTGGCAAATTCTGAGGGCTGCAATCCCAATCCGCCGGCGCGAATCCAGCGATGGGCGCCATTAATCGTCGGAAAAAAATAAACCGCCACCAGGCAGCCGACGGTAACCCAGTACATTTTCGAGCTGTAACGCGCGAAATGCCGGTAATCGAGCAGGCTCGTCAGGACCAGCAACCCCAAGCCCAGGATCGACCACACTACTTGTTGCGGAACCAATCGATTGGCACCGTCATTGATTTGCTCGCACCGAGCCAGCACCTTCCAGCCCAGGAACAAAAGCACGATGGCGACTGTGAGAATCAACCAGGGGTAGCGGCGTGCGACTAACCAAGTTTGCATAGACCACCGGCATAGGGCGCTAACTAGCCGCCAAACGGTAATTCGTCTCTTGTACGTGTGACCAACCCCCGGGGAAGCGAATAGTGTTAAAAACTGCCGTTTGGGTCAACGGTAACGGTTATTCCAGTGCAGCCGTGATCATTGATCGTGGGGAATAGGTAATTTGAACCAACGAATGACTTAAGTGCTTAATGAAAAAGATCTTGCGACAATCAGACGCCAGGGCGGCATGGGAACCGAGGCCAGCCAAAAACATTGTGTTTGGAGTAGGTGCCAACGAAGCCAACCACAGTTCTTAACCGGAAAAAATTACCCATTCTACTTGATTTGCATGCTAGGGTTTGTATGTTTTGGGGTGAGGTGGCGGAGCCCCAGTTGCAACTTTTTACGCATTTCTTGGAGAAAAACAGTTATGTTGCGCAGGAATTTAACCAAGTGGATGTTTGCCGCGGCCTTCGCAGTGGCCGGCCTGGTTGTCGATGCACGAAGCTCGTTGGCGCATTTCCACGGCGGCTGGGGTTCGAGCTCATCGAGTTCTTCTGGCGGTTGGGGTTGCTGTTCGTCGTCGGGCGGCTACTGGGGCTCAAGTTGCTCCAGCAGCGGCTGCTGGGGATGCAGTAGCAGCTCTTCCAGCGGTGGCTGGGGTGGACATCATGCTTACTACTCTTCTTGGGGTTGTAGTTGCTCCAGTGGCGGCTACTGGGGATGCTCCAGCTCATCTTCTTCTTCCAGTGGTTGGGATGCAGCAGTTCCTCGTCTTCGTCAAGCGGCACCGTAATTTATGACGGCGAACCGAGCATGGAAATGCAACAGAAGCCGTCTGCTCCTGCCGGCGGCACCACTCCGCCGACTCCGCCGAACACTCCTGCTCCGATGTCCAGCAGCATGTATCGCGCGATCGACGGCAGCCAAACCGCGCTGTTGAACGTCAGCGTGCCGCCTGAAGCGAAAATCTTTGTGAACGGGACCGAAACCACCAGCACCGGAACCGAACGGCAATATGTCAGCCGTGGTCTCACTGCGGGCAATCGGTACGAATACGAAGTCCGCGCGGAAATGGTCCGCGACGGCAATCCGATTACCGAAACTAAGACCATCACTTTAGGTCCTGGAGAACAAGTAAATCTCCTGTTCAATTTCGATGGAAATAAGGAAGCCCCGGTCGCCGCTGGCAGCAAAGCCAAGACAAAGCTGACCCTCCACGTGCCCGCCGATGCAAAGGTGTATTTGGCCGGCAGCGGTACCAGTGCGACGGGCGAAGTGCGTGAATTTACCACGTCGAAGTTGGTCCTTGGCGCCGAGTGGAAAAACTACACGGTACGCGTGGTTTCCAACATCGACGGACGTGATGTTAGCAAGGATGAAACGATCACGCTCACCGGCGGGGAAGTTCGCGACCTGACGTTCGATTTCAATTCGAACCCGGTTGCTACCACCGCTGCGGTCACTCGCTAAAGTGGCTCGCGGAGCGCCATCATCCTCGAAGTTTGCAACTAGAGCCCACGCCCTCGCACGGCCTTCCGTGCGGGGGCGTTTTTGTTTAGTTCCGAGAGCCGCGACACGGGAGCGCCGATGCAGACTGGATCATCGGCACAATTGTTAAATCCATCGAGCCATTGGCTGCCGCAGGCCAGTGCGGCCGATAATTTTCAGTAATGGCAAGCTCTCTCCAAAACGCCTCGATTCCGCAATCGGAAAAACAGCCATCTGTCCCACGAACGTTGGCGCTGCGGTGGAAAGTGTTGATTAGTGTTGCTTTGCTGGCACATCTGACCGCCGTTATCGCGGCGCCCATGGCGGTGCCTTTCGGAGATGCGGCGCCTAGCCAATTGCAGCGGGGCATCGCTTCGGCATTCAGTCCGTATCTAGACATGGCGTATCTCGATCACGGATACCGCTTCTTCGCGCCGGCTCCCTCGCCCGGCCATCTAGTACGCTACCAGTTGGTCCTGCCCGATGGCACCACCAACACTGGAATTTTTCCGGATCTGAAAACCGAGTGGCCGCGGCTGTATTATCATCGCTTTTTCATGCTCAGCGAAAAATTGAATCGGTTTTGGGACGCCGACGAGCCGGCCCCCACCGATCTGCCGGAAGAACACCGCATTTGGCAATTGAATCGCAACACGTTTTTGGACGTGGCGCATTCCTATGCACAAGAGTTATTTCGGCAGACTGGCGCCAAGCAGGTCACGCTGGAGCTGGTACGGCATGAGCTGCCCAGTCCGGACGATTTATTGCACGACCGCCCACTGACCACGCCGAGCTTGTATCACACACTGTGGAGCCAAACATACAAGGCAGAACCGCTATGAATTTGCTGAGCGGATACTGTCGTGATTTAGAGCGAGGCACGCTGGCTGGATGGAACCGATTTTGGTTTTCGCCCACCGATCCGGCCACATTGGGCATGATTCGCCTGTTCGCCGGCGCCATGCTGTTCTATACGCATTTGGTTTGGTCGCATGATTTGAACGGATTTTTCGGCGATCAGGCCTGGCTCACACCAGCCACCATAAATAAGCTGCCGGGCGCTTCACCGTTTCAGTGGAGTTATTTCTATTGGATCCATTCGCCGGCACTGCTGTGGACCGCGCACATTGCGGCGCTAATAGTCTTCGCGCTTTTGACGGTTGGACTGTGGAGCCGCACAATGTCGGTGTTGGCTTTTTTGGCCACGGTGTCGTATGCCCATCGAGCCTCACTGACACAATTCGGGCTAGACGATACCAATTGCATGTTAGCCATGTATTTAATGGTCGGCCCATGCGGCGCGGCTTACTCGGTCGATCGTTGGTTACAGCACCGCAGGACAGGGGGGGCTTTCGCCGTTGCGCCTAGCATTGGCGCGAACATCGCCATTCGTCTTCTGCAAGTGCATCTGTGCGTCGAATATTTCTTCTCAGGCATTGGCAAAGCGCAAGGGCCGCTGTGGTGGAATGGTGATGCCATACTAATGGCCACAGCAAATTTGGAGTATCAATCACTCGGGGCGACATGGCTGATTCATTACCGTGCGTTAGCCTCAATGCTAACCCACATAACCGTGTTTTGGGAATTAACCTATTGCACCCTGGTATGGCCGCGGCTGACGCGACCCATCGTCATTGCCATTGGCATCGGAATGCATTTAGGTATTGGCTTATTTCTCGGCATGTGGACCTTCGGCCTGGCGATGATTATTGCCAACCTGTCGTTCGTTTCGCCGTGGATTGTGCGGCGCTTGCTCGATCGGCAGTCGGAGCCGCAAGACGGCGCCGATTCTCAGAAATCGTCTGATCGACAAACCTCGTCTGGACAAAAACGGCCTGAACGCGCCGGTAGCAGCAAGCCTTCTTCGCGGTCAGGGCAGGGCGCCGGAAACGCTTCGCTGACCGCTGCTCGACTGTAGGCCCGTCAAAATCGCTGGGTTGATACTCTTCCTCCTTCCAGCGGTTTATATTGTTTGCAATTCTTTTCTTTGTTCGTGGCGTGGAATTTCCGCGCCTTTTATCATTCATTCACTCAAGCTTGAGGTGTTGCGATGAATGCACGTCGCTTGGTTGCTGTGATAACGCTGACACTATTTAGCAGTTTGGCGATTGCGGTGTGGCAGGGCAGGGGGGCGAAGCAGTCGGATCGCTCTGACAGTAAGCCTTGGCGGCAAGAAACGGATGCCAATCGCTTTGAAGGGAAAGCGCTCATCATCCAGATCGACAGGGCGATCGACGAACGGGACGCTTGACTTGCAGAAACTTCGCGTGCAAACCGTCGGCGGCAAAACATTTTTGGTAGGAAAAGGAATTGCCCTCAGTCCGAAGTGGAAAGGGTACGAAGGCCAAACCATTTGGGTCTCGCTGCACCACATCGAACAAATGTTCGAGTTCGACAGCACCGACTGCCATCAACACAATGTACGAACATCAGACGACGAATGCATGGGGAACCTCCGGATGCAAGCCATTGCCCGGAAAGCGAACCCGAAAGTATACTGGAGGGTCATCATTAGGGGTTGAGATTGGGGTTGGGAGGATAGATTAGAACAGGGCGAGACGGTTTTATTGCAGCAAAAGGAGCCGATTGTGTTTGAGTCGCTTGCCATTGTCGGAGCCACGGGAGCAGTCGGGCGGATCATTTTGCAACTGCTGGATGAGCGCGATTTTCCAGCGCAGCGAATCAAGTTTTTGGCTTCGGGCCGTTCGGCCGGCAGCAAAATTAAATTCCGCGGACAGGAACACATGGTTGAAAAGCTGCAGCCCGATTCGTTTAATGACATCGACTTGGCCATCGGTAGCACGCCTGACGAAGCGGCCAAGGAATTTGTTCCTTGGGCCGTGGAGCGCGGCTGTGTCGTGGTCGACGAAAGCGGCTATTGGCGGATGAACCCCACAGTCCCGCTGGTCATTCCGGAAGTGAATCCCGATGCGGCGCTCAATCACAAAGGAATTATTTCCAGCCCGAACTGCTCCACCACTCAATTGGTCGTGGCCATCAAACCGCTGCACGATGCGGCCCGGGTGAAGCGAGTGGTGATCAGCACGTATCAAGCGGCCAGCGGCGCGGGTTTGGCGGGTTGTCGGGATTTGGAAAACGGCACCAAAGCGAAGTTGGCCGGCGGCCAGCACAACAACGAAACCTTCGCTCACGACATTGCCTTCAATCTCATCCCGCACATCGGCGGGCCCAAGCATAATGGTTACACTTCTGAAGAAATGAAAATGGTGCTGGAGACGCGAAAAATTATCGGCGACGAATCGATTCAAGTGTGCCCTACCTGTGTACGCGTGCCGGTCAGCAATTGCCACAGCGAGAGCATTTTAGTGGAGACCGAACGGAAGCTGAGCGTGGAAGATGCCAAGCGGTTGTTTTCCGCCTTCCCAGGCATTACGGTTGTCGATGATTTGGAACGGAAGCAATACCCGATGCCCAAAGATTGCGATGGCAGCGACGATGTATTCATCGGCCGCATTCGGGAAGATATTTCCAGTCCCAACGGCCTGGCCTTCTGGTGCGTGAGCGATAATTTGCGCAAAGGCGCCGCCACCAACGCCGTGCAGATTGCCGAACTGTTGGTGCGAAGCAAGGCGCTGCAAAACGCTTGATGATTTTGTTGTGCTACGTAACATCAAACTCACGCTGGCTTACGACGGCACTGATTTCGCCGGGTGGCAGTTTCAAACCGGCCAGCGCACAGTGCAAAATACGCTGGAGCAGACGATCGCCAAAGTCACCGGACAGTTTTCTCGTGTGGCTGCCAGCGGCCGGACCGATGCCGGCGTGCATGCGCTCGCACAGATTGTCAGCTTCGAAACAGCCAACGTCTTACCGGCCGAAGTGCTGTGGCGGGCACTGAATGCCGAACTGCCGCACGACATGGCGGCACTTGCCGTGGAAGACGTACCAGGCAATTTTCACGCCCAGCGTGATGCCATGCGAAAGCGCTATCGCTACATCATGTACGACACCCGGGTACGTGATGTATTCCGCCGGCGGTACGCTTGGCAGTTGTACAATCGGCTCGATGTGCCTGTCGTGCAGCATGCCGCTGCGGCGCTGGTGGGCAGGCATAATTTCATCAGTTTTCAATCCAGCGGATCGGAGCGCGAAACCACGGAACGAACTATTTACGATTTATCGCTCCGCCGATGGGACCCGCCCCAGAATCATGTTGTGCAATTAGAAATCGAAGCCAATGGTTATTTATATAACATGGTCCGCAATATCGTAGGCACGCTGGTGGAGATCGGGCAGGGAAGGCAAAGCGAAACTTGGGTGGCCGAAGTTCTGGCGGCCTGCGATCGACGCCGCGCCGGTACCACGGCGCCGCCACAAGGATTGTTTCTTGTCAGTGTGGGCTATTGAGATGCCACCGCTGCCGAGGGTGCCTGTTGGCATGGCCACATCGCGATTGTTTGATTGGCAAAGGGCAGTTAAACTAAATGGTTTGGGCAAGGAATATTTGATTCACACCCACGAGCAATACATCTGTGGAATTGTCTCCGCATACTCGGGTTGGTAGATATCGGCTGTTGTCCATGGTGGGAACCGGTCGCAGTTGCCAGGTTTGGGATGCCATTGATGACGATCAAGGCCAACATCGGGCATTGAAAATTTTGGTCGGCGAGTATTCCGGCAACCGTGAGCAAGTGGGATTGTTGAAGCGCGAGTTTTCCGTGGGGCGGGGCCTGGAGCATCCGCATGTGATCCATGTGTACGATTATCAAGATTTTCGTGGTACCGTGTTTTTGGTGATGGAATTATTTCCGGCCCAAAATATCAAGCAGTTTTTTTTGCAGGTAGGAGTCGAAGGGCTGGCTTATTACTTGCCGCAAATTGCCGAGCAATCTGCCGCTTCGTTGGGATATTTGCACTCGCATGGGTGGATTCACCGCGACGTGAAACCGGATAATTTTTTGATGAACAAGGAGGGAACCCTAAAATTAATCGACTTCGCCTTGGCCGAACGCCGAAAAGGGTTGCTCGGCAAGTTGTTGCCCAGCAAAATGAAAATACAAGGCACGCGCAGCTACATGTCTCCGGAGCAAATTCGCGGAAAGAGGGTCGACGAGCGGTCCGATATTTACGGCCTCGGCTGCATGCTGTTCGAGTTGATCGCCGGCAAACCGCCCTTTACTGGCCCCACCACCCAGGATTTGCTCACCAAACATTTGCGCAATCCGCCGCCGCCGTTACAATCGGCCGGGCGCGACGTAACGAACGATTTTGCCGAATTGATTAAAAAAATGCTATCCAAAGATCCTGCCAGTCGTCCAAAAACCATGCACGATGTATCGCAAACATTGCGGGGCATGAAAGTGTTTAACCGGCCTCCTTCGCTGCCGGTGATAGAAAAAAGCAAGTGAGGAAGATATGCACGTTCGTTTCGCGCTTCGGATTTCGAGTTTGAGCAAACATGCCCACCACATTAAACCGATTGGCTTTTGAAAAGCCGATTTACGAGTTAGAGGAAAAAGTTGCCGCGCTGGAGGCAATCGCCGATAAAAATGCGCAGCACCAGGACGAGTTGCGCCAATTGCGGCGGGAAGTGAGCGACCTTAAAAAGAAAATCTTCGCTAACTTAGATTCATGGCAAACCGTGGAAGTGGCGCGACATCCCGATCGGCCCATGACCACCGATTATTTGGCGCTAGTATTCGACGAGTTCGTGGAGTTGCACGGCGACCGCACCTTTGGCGACGATCAGGCAATACGCACTGGATTCGCAAAAATCGGTCAGTACAAAGTGCTGATCGTCGGGCAACAAAAAGGAAAAACGCTGAAGGAGCGCAACGTTTGCAATTTCGGCATGCCGCACCCGGAAGGCTTTCGCAAAGCGATGTCCAAAATGCGTCTGGCTGCCAAGTACGGCCTGCCGGTCATTTGCCTGGTCGATACGCCGGGCGCATATCCAGGCATCGGTGCCGAAGAACGGGGAATATCCTTGGCCATCGCCGAAAGCATGTTTTTGATGTCGCAATTGCCCACACCCATTATTTGTGTGGTAATTGGCGAAGGCAGCTCCGGCGGGGCGCTGGGCATTGGTTTGGGAGATAAAGTGGCCGTGCTGGAGCATGCTTACTATTCGGTCATCGGGCCTGAAGGCTGTGCCGGCATTTTATGGAAAAGCGGCGAATTCAAAAAAGATGCGGCCAAAGCCCTGCGGTTAACCGCTCGCGATTTGCTGAAGTTGGGTGTAATCGACGACGTTATTGAAGAACCTATTGGGGGTGCCCATCGCGACCACCATCAAATGGCTCTGCGACTAAAAATCTATCTGTTGCGCGGCCTGCGCGATTTAGTTGGCAAGCCCAGTACTCAGTTGCTAAATGCCCGATATGAAAAGTTTCGCCGCATGGGCGTGTTCCTGGAATCGGGATTGTCGTCGACCACGGACGCTGCCAAAGCATTCCATGGCGGTCTCGGAGACGGCGGCAAAAAAACCGGATAAGAAAAGTCAGTCGGAAAATAAACTGGCATCCGACCAACACGAATCCAATGGCCGGCAGGGCTCAAAAAACATCCGCTCTACAACGTCCGATAATGTCTCTTATGTTCGGTTACGGACACGGTTTTTCCTGGTAAAACGCGGTTTATGCTTTCCGCGGCGTTGTTTGGTTGTCTTGGCCTAATGTTTGTCTCAGTTGCTTGCCTTCAGGCTCTCGGTGGCTTTCTCTTCGAGCTGACCGATGGCGGGCAAATTGTTCGGCTGGAACGGTTCCCTGGGGTTTAGCCGCTGCTCTAGTTTGTTTACATACGGATCGAGTACTTGGTGAATTTCCGGTGGCATGATCGCCTCGGCCTTGTTCAAAAACACCGCCATATAATGACCGCTGCGGGTGGCCAAAATGTGATCTCGCAGGGTATCGGAAAGCCCTAGGGCAAAAAACGTGATGGCCAAGCACAACAGCACGCCTTTGACGAACCCGAACATGGCCCCTACGTGGTGATCAAAATCGCGGAGTTTAATGCGATCCAAAAACCGAGCCACCATGCGGAACATCAGCCACACGACCAGCGAGGTAGCCAGATAAATCACCAGCATGGCCACAAAACGATTCCATGGGCTGGTCGAGCCGAAAATCGGCGCCAATGGCGCGCTAAACCGTAGCGCCAGGAAATAGCTCAATACCAAGGAACCCAGTGACGCCAGCTGCCACGCCATGCCTTTCCAAGCGCCCATCAGCGTGGCCAGGCCCAGCACGCACAGCATGGCAATATCGTACCAGTCCATGGGCGATTGGTTGCTCAAAATTCAATTGAGGACGGGACCGCATGTGGCCGTAAGTAAAAAGGATTGTAATCCGACGCCTGCTTTCACCGAATGGCAATTGCCCGCGATGAACGAAAAAGTGGGCAGATTCGCCAGGCAGTCAGGCACTCGATCGGCTGACCAGGCGAGGGGAGATGGTCTTGGGTCAGGCGGTCACTTCGGTTACAGTTCGCCTCGCGGCCGATTCACAATTACTGACCAGACTCCCTCTATAATTATGGCCGGGTTCAAAACGCACATTACCACCAGCACCGTTTTGGGTATTGGCGGGGGCGTCACGGCCTTCAGCCTGTATCACATTCCTGCGCCCACCAGCATTTTGGCAGCGGGCTTGTGCGGGGTTTCGGGCATGCTCCCCGATTTGGATAGCGGTCCAGGCCGCCCGTTGCGCGAAAGCATGGCCTTCGCCGCCGCCGTCGTGCCCATGATGATGGTCGATCGATTTCGCGCGATGGGCATGGGATTGGAATCGATCATTCTGGTGGGCGGCGCCATGTACTTGGTCATTCGTTTCGGCATGGCGGCGCTGTTGCGGCATTTCACCGTGCACCGCGGAATGTTTCACAGCTTTCCTGCTTGTGCCATTGCCGGTGAGACCGCGTTTTTGTTGTTCGGCTGCGAACGAACCGATTTGCGGTACTTCGTGGCCGGCGCGGTCATGGTCGGGTTCATGTCGCATTTAATTCTGGACGAAATTTGGAGCATCGACTTTCGCCGAGGAGTGCCCCATTTGAAAAGCAGCTTTGGCACCGCCATGAAATTTTGGGGACCCGCCATGGGACCCAATGTGCTTACGTATTTGCTTTTTGCCGGCATCACGTTTTTTGCCGTGAACGATCCGGTATGGATGAGCCGCTTGGGATCATGGGCCGACGGGCAGCACGATCTGGCAGCCCGTGTGCTAAATAAACTGGGTCTGGAGAAATTGCAACTGCCCGACAGCGATTCGAACAGCGGCGCGCCCCCGATGATAAACATAAGCAACCCGCCGCCGGCAAACATGAACGGCATGGCACCGATCGGCGGCAGCCGGCGATAATTTGTAATTCTATGGCCACAATTTGCTGGCCGCTGGCAGCATAGTGCTTCTTACCTCTTAAGCGGCGCGCATTAAAATATTTTCCGGCTATCCAATAGCAACGTGACCGGTCCGTCGTTGATCAGCAAGACATTCATGTGCTGCCGGAAGCAGCCAGTCTCTACGCGAATGCCTTGCTGCTGCGCCGCCATGACAAACCGCAGGTACAACCGTTCCGCTTCGTCCGGAGGCGCGGCCTCAATGAAGCTGGGCCTACGTCCCTTGCGGCAATCGCCTAGCAGCGTGAATTGGCTCACGACTAGCATGCCGCCGCCGCTTTCGGCCAACGAGCGGTTCATTTTTCCTTCGTCGTCGGGAAAGATGCGCAGTTCGACAATTTTTTGCGCCAGGTGTGTAGCATCCTCATCGATATCGCCCTGGGCAACCCCTAGCAGCACCAGCAGACCGTGTTCGATGTGCCCGGCAATCTCGCCGGCCACCGCCACTTGCGCCTGACTTACTCGTTGAACACATGCGCGCATTAATTTATTCCGCCGCCCGCCATACATTCCCAGACAATTGATGGTATCCGACCCTTATGCCGCCGAAAAGCTGGCCAGATTTTGGGTAGTCGGTCAATAGGACAGGCTAGAAAAGTCTGACCTTCATGCAAATTGGCCCGCTGCCGGATTTTGCCGTGTCGTATCGCCCCTCACCCTCTCACCGGGCTTGCCACTGTGCCTCCTTTAGGACATAGTGATTCCTTCTTGCAACTGCGTTGCGACATCGCTTTTTGAGCCGACTTATAAGTTTTCCATGGTAGCGCTGTTCCTTTCGGTACTCACGTTTTTTTCCACGGCCATGGGGGGGTTGTTTGCGCTCCGCCACCGCAATCGGCTGTACCTAGTGATGGGATTGTCGGCCGGAATTTTGGTCTCCGCCGCCCTATTGGATTTGCTTCCCGAAGCGCTGGAAATTGCCCAGCCGCAGGGAGCGGCCGCCGTTGAACGAGTATTTATTTTCTGCGCGCTGGGATTTCTGCTGTATTACAGCCTCGATTTTTTTGTTCATTTGGGAGCCGCCGGTCATGAGGAGCGCCACGGCAGCGAGCGGCATCCGGCAGAGCCGGCCGCACGTTCACCCGAAACCCCGGCCGCACATTCTCACCAGCCCGATGTGGGAGCGCAGTACGTAGCCGCGCGTTATGGGCATTCGCATGGGCACCATCACCCTACAACGTTTGGATCAATTGCCGCGCTTGGCCTCACTGTGCACAGTTTTTTGGATGGCTTTGCCATTGGCGGCGGTTTTCAAACCAGCGCAACCATGGGCTGGCTGGTGGCCCTGGCCGTGCTTGCGCACGATTTTGGCGATGGCGTAACCACGGTGGGAGTGGTATTAGGTTCCAAAGGCGGCTGGCGGGCGTCGCTGGGTTGGCTGCTGGCCGATGCCGTGGCTCCTGTGCTGGGATGCACTCTGGCGCTGACAATTCCCATTTCGGAGAGTTTGATTGCCGTGCTGCTTAGTTTTTTTTCCGGCTCCTTTCTGTTCATCGGCGCCGCCCATTTACTGCCCGAGGCCGAACATGAAGGCAAAGCTATTTGGCTGTATGGCGCGGTGGTGATCGGCTTTGTGTTTGTCGGGCTCATTCGGCATTTTTTCCAAATGTAGCCATTCGCGGCCGGACACCAGATGTTTTTTGCCGGCTCGTTGTGTATAGCAAAATGCAGGCCGCTGGCTACAAGGCCGATTATTGATCTTGCTGAGGACGGATGCCCCCTGCCCTTATACTTCCAGTCCGCGTTCGACACGGATGCGGCGAACCTCGGTTAGGATGTCGTTGATGACGATGTGGTGCGAGGCAATGTTCTGCGCTTGCAGATAAAACGAGACAGCAATGAAAGCCAATCCCGTCAGGGCCCCCACGAGGTGAATACTCACCCACGCTTCGGTGCCCAAGCGGCCAGAGGCTGGATCAGCCGCCGCGCCTAGCGCGCTTACAGCCACCACGGCTAGCATGCTGCACAGGGCCCAGGGAAACGTGCGGCGCTTAAGTAAAACGCTGCGTCGCAGCAAGTTTGCATCCAGGTGATACGTTTCCACCACTTCTTTACACCATCGGCTAGTCCCGATGAAGTAGGTGACCACAATGCTATCGACCAGCACCACCACCAAGGCAGCAGCGGCTCCCAGCAACCGATGTACGGTGGCCAAGTGGAGGACCATAGGATCGCGCTGGCCATGGATATCGCCCAGGTATAACCCCAAACAGAGTGCGGCCACCATCATTAGCAGTGCAAACCATGCCAGCGTGGTAAAAATGCGAATCATCGAAGTGCTAAGTGCGGAAGTGGCACTGGAAGTTTTAAGCACGGTTCACCCAGCGCCGAAGGCAGGCCGCAAGGTTACGATGCGAGTACTCGTGTGCTTTGTTTATACGCGCGGATCGGAATCACTTACAGGGCCATTACAGCGGGCCAAGCGGCTGCGTATGATGAAACAAGATGCATTTCGAGCTTCTTGTTTTGCAGGTTTCGTTCTCACTAGCACGCCCTTTCATGCCCAAACCCCTGTTGGCCATTACCCAAGGTGATCCTACCGGCGTGGGACCGGAAATCATTGTCGGCGCTTGGGCTCAGCCGGCCCTGCACGAACGCAGTCGCGCTGTGGTCGTGGGACATCCTGGAATTATACAACGAGCTGTCGATTTGTTGGGAACGGGAGCCCATATAGTGAGTGATTCGTGGGAGGTACTGAGTAAGGTAATCAAATCGTCTCCTAAGGTCATTCCTTGTTTGTCCTGCGGCAGCGACGAGGTCTTGCATGCGCGGCCTGCAACCATTGATCCGCGCGGCGGGCAAGCCGCTTATGACGCCCTCGTCACTGCCGCAAAATTAGCTCTCGCCGGCGAATTGCAGGGTATCGTTACCGCTCCGTTACACAAAGCGGCGCTGTGGCGGGCCGGACATCATTATCCAGGGCACACCGAATTGTTGGCGGAGCTATGCGGCGCAAGCGACTTCGCAATGATGTTGTACTTGCCTTGGCCCCCCGCACATGGCCTGGGAGTGGTTCACGTCACTTTGCATATGGCCTTGGCAGACGTATTTCGGAATCTTTCGACCGAAGCCATTTTAACCAAAGCCCTGCTGTTGGATCGTACGATGACGGCGCTTATAGGCCGGCAGCCTCGAATTGGCGTGTGTGCCTTGAATCCGCACGCCGGAGAGGAAGGTCTGTTTGGCGACGAAGAGTTGCGATTGATTGCTCCGGCGGTAGAACAGGCTAAACGCGCCCGGCTGACCATTGATGGACCGTTTCCCGCCGACACGTTGATGACCAGAGCCCGCGATGGCCAGTTCGATGGCGTGGTGGCCATGTATCACGATCAGGGGCACATTGCCATTAAGCTGCTGGGCATGCACCGCGCCGTGAACATTACACTGGGTTTACCCATTGTGCGAACCAGCGTAGCCCATGGCACGGCGTTCGATTTAGCCTGGCAAGGCAGGGCTGAAACCCACGGCTTGGTCGAAGCTGTGCGCGTAGCGGCAAGTCTAGCTCAAGGGCGAGGAGCGGACACCGGTTTTCACAGCGAGCACCAGACGGGTTTACACGATCTGAATCGATCTCGTTGAAGCTGGTTCACTTTTTTTCTTGTAGGCCTTTGATGAAGTTGTCCGTCGTGTCTACCACTCCGGCGGTGCCGGGTTGATAGTCGAATTCGCGCGCATTAATCGGCCCGTTCAAGCGCACTTCGTAAAACTCCACCGTAATCATCGAGAACGTGTCATCGCGAACCGTTCCCCCTGCCCTGCTTTGTGTTCCTGTCCGGCGGCGGTATTCAATGCGATAAGGAAAAAAATCGTCCTGCCCGACAAACAAACACACTTGCTCGGGCAATTGCGGCGGCAGCAATTTTGCATTCAGTGGTTGATCGAGCGCAGCTTGCATAGCCAGATCTTTGGAAATTGTGGCCAGAGCTTCCGGACGCCAGGTGCCGGTGGCGATCCATACCGGCAAAATATCCAGCCGCCCGGCTTCCACACGCGAAAAGCGGAATGAACTTTGCAAGTTATTGAGCAACTTCGGTAAGCCGCCCAACGCGAATTGCTTCGCTAAGTCGACGTGCAAGCTTGGGTCCGCATCAGCCAGCATTTGCCGCACCTTGCGCAAATCAACACGGCTAATCGTGGTTTGATCAGGCGTGCTGTTTTTCGTTTTGTTAGGAATGTCTTGAAGCTGCCACAGATATTTCCCATCGCACACTTGTTGCATGGTCATCAACTGTTGGCCGATGGGCGTTTTCAACTCCAACCGGAATTTTCGTGCCTCGCCGGAGTCTTGCTGCAGGTACAATCCGGTGCCAATAGTTTGCTGTCCAAACAGATACGCGCGATAGCGAATGCGCGTCTCGACAGACGACAATTGCTCCCCTGCCCCGATCACGCGCTGCATGAATAAATCGATGCCATTGCTCGCCACCGCATCGGTCGTAGCCGCTGAACCGGTCACGGCAGGATTCGTGGCAGCTGGTGAAATGTTTGCCGCTTGGGCCGCACCGTAAGCGGTTGCCGGACCGCCAATGCTAGCACTGCTGGGCAAATTCGACGCTACTTCAGACAAACCCAAGGGTGCCGTCGCCGCAGACCCCACATTCGGTAAAGTGGCCGGAACCTCGGGCGGTTTAATCGACAGCGGAACGCTAACGGGCTGCTGTGGTCGACTTTGGGCGAAGACCAAGCCTGCCGATATCGCGAACCAAGCAAGGCTGGGCAAAATGATCTTCATGTATGGGATTTGCGGAATTTGCCAAAGAAACTTGTTATGCCAGTCCGACGATTACCACACGGGGATCGCTGGCCGCTCATCGCGCCATGCTCTCCGGCTGGAATTTTAAGCCTGGCGAAAGCGCCGACCCAAGAGCAATTCCAGCGAATTCGCCTTTTCAATCTCGCAGTCGAGGCGAATTCGATTTTCGCGTTGTCGAATTTTGTTGGTACGAGGGGGGAAAAATGAAAATTCGGACATGGTTTGGGCCCCTGTTGTGGGCGGCCCTGATGAGCGCCGGTTGCGCTTTGCCTCAGAACTCGCCGTTCGACCATATCGCAAAATTTCAACCAGTGTTTGAGCCGCGCACCAACGTGCTGCCGCCGGCGCAAATGCTTATGCACCCAGGTCCGGGCGTCGATGGCCCCGGCCCCGGCGTCATGCTGGCCGGTTACACTCACGCGCCCTTCGGTCCCGGCATGGGCCCGGGCGGATATGCTCCCTGCGGTGCGTATCCCATGATGATGGCCCCGCCGACTTCGCAAGTTGGCTTCACGGGTCCCGACGGCATGCGGGTGCGCTGGGATGTGGCTGGCCACGGCATGTTCGATTCCGAGCCGCTAGTTTTGCCCGGCCGGTTCAATTTCCCGCAAGGCGCGATTTACCGGCTCAAGCTCACCGATATTCCCGGCTATCCCGGCGTGGAGTTGTATCCCACACTGGAGGTTGCCCCAACCGTGCCGCGCACCGAAGCGTTCATCGCTCACAATTTCATTCCGTTCCAGTTGACCGACGACGATTTCAAGCAAGTCCTGTCGGGCAACTTTGTAACCAAAGTCATTTACCTGCCCGATCCGCAATATCAGGAATTGGCATTGGCCGGCGTCGAAACGCTGGTCAGCACCCGGCTTGATCCGGGCGTAGATCCCATTGTGGAAGCTGATCGCCGCGGTTCGATTCTGGCGATCATACGCTTGGGCAACAAAGATTTGCAATCCGGCGGAGGCGGACCCGAAGGCGATGTGGTCCAGGCCGGTTACTGGGGACCTACGCCATGCCATCATCCGCGTGATTCGATCGCTGCGGAAGTTGGCCAGCCGACAGCGCCGCCGCCGCAATTCATCGCCGGAATGGATGTGCCCGAATACGGCATGCCCTATTGCGGCACGCCCATCGGCTTGCCTGGCCCGCCGTATATTCCCGGTGGTGTGCCGGCCGGTTTGAAAAGGCACGTCATGGTCAACGAAACGCCGATGCACATTCCGCCGCCGACGGCGCAAATGAACATTCGCGTGGCGCAATTCCCCGGCATGAGTTATCCCAAGCCGGTCGACCATGTGAAAATCGTCGAAAGCAGCATGGTGCCGCCGGTGGAATTCAATCAACCGCACGACGTGGCCCACCAGGTGGTGCCCGGCGCGGGAGGTTGCCAACCGTAAGTATGAATAAATTTTCAACGTGAATTTACATCGCTCGACGCTACCCGTCGGGGAAACCACATATCTGCCCGGTGCAAACGATGGTCGCGTAAAGGGGCAGTCCAAGCCCTGGGGTTCACGCCCCCAGGGCTTGTTTTGAATGAAAACGCTTGAAGTGAAGAAGCGCGCATTGCCAACTAATGTGCTTCGCGAACATGGACCGACGGCGCCAGTCGTAATGCACTCCGCATGAATTTCCATCCGGCAATCCGATTCGTTCTTCTCGCCTGCGGCGCAAGTGCGTTCTGCTGCCTTACCGCCTGGGCCGATCCGCCCAAGGAGCATTACATGCACGCCGGCGCGCTGGTTCCCGGCGCCATCGGGCAGGCCCAACTGCAGCGCGGCGGACCGTTGCCCGGTTATTTTCAACCGATCGAAATTCGCGCACCCAAAGGAACCGATATTTCGGTGGCCATTGAAAACCAATTCGCTCAGGCAGATCCAGCCCCGGTGAAAGTGGCCATGCTCATCGGTTCGGTGTACCGCTTGCGTGTGACCGGCATTCCGCATCGCGAAGGGGACGAAGTGTTCCCCACCATCGAGGTGATTAACCGCTTGTATCCTCCCTGCGGCGAAGAGTTGAAGTTTCCCATTCCCATTGAATTTACCCAGGAAGATTTGGAAGCCGCCATCGGCGGCAAATTTGTTACGCGAATTATTTATTTGGAAAATCCCCGAGCAGCCTACGCCCGGCCGGAAGATTCTCATTCGCAATTCACATTGGAAGCTAGCCCGAAAGAAGACCCGCTGGTCCTGGCCGATCGGCTCGGGCGCCCGATGGCAATTGTTCGCATCGGAGGCCGCATTCCGGCCGACGGCGAAAACCCGGATGAGGAGTTCCTGTACCACTCCCCTCCCCTGCTCCGCTTGACTCGGCCTGCGCGTGTGCCGTTGATCGGTTCCACCAGCGGCATGCCGTATGGCAAGTCGAGCAAAGCTTATTCGGAGCTGCAGCACAGCATGAGCTTTGAACCATCCAAGGATTTGCCGCCCGAAGCGACCGGCCACATGCTGTTTGAGCCCGCGCGCCAACCGTCGACGCCGGCGAACGAAATACCGCCTGAACCGATGGATGGCCCCAGCTTGACACGCTAACACTCGAGAAACACATGGCCGCGGCCACCGATCGCGCTGGCAGCAAAAACAATGCACACACTGCCCAACATCTTTTTTCGATTTTCGACGGCGACGGCATTCGCTTGCCTGGCGTGCTGTTCCTGCCAATGGACACAACCATTGGGTCGCACGCCGATTGAGCCGGCCGCAGATGTCGCTACTTCGAATATCACCTTGTCGAAGTTCATCGATGCCGGCGACCCGCGCTACTTGCCCACTGGTAGTGGCCTGACGATGAGCAAACTGGCCGGCCTTGCTCAGCCGGCCCGGCCGGAAAATCATACTCCCGCTTCGGTTCGACAAGCCGGTTACACAACCACCAGTGATTCTTCCGCAGGCGATGGAAACATCAACGATTTGCACGGCCCAGCCTCGGTGTACGTGGGCGATACCGGCGCACCTTCCGTCGGCGGAGTTCCGCTGCCCGATACCGTGCACTACTCCGTCGATCAGCGCGATGCCGGCCCGGCCAACCGTTGGTCCATTTACGGCGTCGATCCGCGCTATCCTCCGCCGCTGGTTGAAGGTCCGGAGGAAGATGCCGGCCCGCCCCACTCTCCGTTCGCCAGTCTACCGCCGGAAGCCTACACCGGTTATCCTGGCGATGGTTACACCGTGCCCGGCTATGTGCCACAGTTCATGCGCGAACCGGAAGGGTCCAGCGAAGTGGTGATCGACGACGACGGCGGCATGAGCGATCCTTCGGTATTGGTCGACGGTTCCCGCGTTGGCGGCGATTGCAATACTGATTGGGGCCAGTCGCCGCTGCCCCTTGGTTCCTGCGGACCATGGAAGCCGCCGGGCATTAGCGGTCCGTGGCCGGAAGACGAATATTTGTTCGATGGCGGCGATAGCGACGGCGGCGTAAAAGTGCGCGCCGATGGGCAATTGGAAGGGCTCGATTCGGAAGATACCATCGCCCATTATCAAACCTTGAATGGCCGCATTTGCGTGAAGCCGACGAATCGTGTGTGCCTGTACGCTCCGCGGTTTGCCGCCATCCGGCAAGTCACGCTGGCCTACGGCGACAACCAATTGGAGCGGGCCGGCGGCGTCGACATGCCCATCGGTCCGGTGCCGGAGCAAAAGGTGCAACCGGTCAGCACTGCCTTGCAGCCGGTGCAGCCGATTGGCGAAATCGGCCACCGCGCCCCCATCACGTTTTTGGAACACACTCCGCCGCTGGGCCTCGTGGCGCAAACCGTGGTTCGGGCGACCGTCGATCGCTTGAAGCCGTACGAGAATTTCGATTTCGTCCGCAGCGGCCTGCTGATGGAGGGAGAAAAACCGTTCATCGCCCGGTCGATCGATGCGGCCGTCGCTTGGACCACCAACGTCGGCGTGCAAGTGGAAATTGGCGGCGTAAAGGCCATTGCCATTCAGAGCGACAAGCGGGCTCAAGCCACCTACGGCATCGATACTCCCGATCATCCTTGCCTGCGCGTGTGCAAGTTGGCCTCGACGCACAGTGCTCTGCCGGGCGAAACGGTCGAGTTCACTATTCGCTTCGATAACGTGGGCGATCAACCCGTCGGCAACGTGACCATTGCCGACAACCTGACCACGCGCTTGGAACTGGTTCCCGGCAGCGGCCAATGCAGCAAAGATGCAAAATTCTTCAGCGAGCCGAACAAGCAAGGCTCGCTCATTCTGCACTGGGAAATTTCCCAGCCGCTTAAGCCCGGCGAAGGGGGCATCGCCCGCTTTAAGTGCATCGTGCGGTAGGAATTTTTTTCTGAGACAAAACGGGATGATTTTGTCGCCGCGAATTTCTCTCCGCTCGCAAATTCTCGAGCGGCCGCATTGCCAGGCATGTCAAAAGTGGCGAGGTTTACGTTCATCGGTGAGAGTTTTCGGTGAATGGTTGCTCGGCATCATGTGTCGATTGGCTCGAGTGATTGGCGGTCGGGCAGCTCGCACATAGCCCGACTGTGTCAGTCGGGCGGCCGCTGCCCATAAAATTCAAACGCTGCCATTGTCCGCGCATGCTGTGCGAACAAGCTCTTGGACATCACATGCGCACGGCGGCTGCCCTGCGCGAGGCGCATCATAACAAACGAGTGGCCCAATTTTCGCAAGAATTTTTTGCAGCGCGCAGAATCCGCAAGCGGCGCAGCACAATCGCCCACCGCTTGCGGTTTAGTTTAAGCGCCCGAGCCCTGGGCGAATCTCTCGGTTCGCAATCTTCGAGCCGTCATTAGCGGCCGATCAGGATAAACACGCCCGCCACAATCGCCAGAATGGCCATCACGGTCGGCTCGCCTTCGAAAGTGCCCAATCGCGGAAATAAAGCGAATACGCCGTAAAGAATTAACCAAATGGCCAACAACAACATGCCAATGTTCTTCGTGAATTTCATTTCCATCTCCGGTGTATAAGTGCCAGCGCAAACGCGGGGCCAGCGCCCCTGCCTGCCGTTAGTACCCAGCGTGTCGGCCAAAGTCACCGGCGGCCCAACGGACATAGCAAAGACAAAAGCTCGCCCGGCAACTTTGCCGAATGCGCCGCTTAATCCAGCGACTAGCTGACCGTGTTCGTCAGATCGATGTCGCGGGTGCCGGTCGTCCGGCGCGATTCCATGACGAAGGTCCGCAATTGCTCTTTCACGTCTTGCGGATGACGGACGCCGACCAAATGAATGGCCTGGGCATCTTTGTCGCTGGAAATGGCTTGCACGTGGCCGATGCCGGCCATGCGCTGCAAAAAAGTTTGCTCGACCGATAAATCGCGAATGCGAAACAGCTCGATTTCCACCACTCTGCGGCTGACCAGTCCGGCGGTAATTTTCAAACGCTGCGTAGTCAGGCTGTAATGAATCGATTTGATGCGAACGAGCGACGAGAATGCGAACAGCACCGGCAACACCAGCCCGGCAAAAAACCAAGGATGTACCAGCACTCCCGCAGCGATCAGCACGGCAGCGAACAAAAAGCACCAGGCATAAACTTTGAAGCCGATCCATTGCGATGGATTTGCTTGCCATACTTGGCGCTCCCCGCCAACTCCCGCGGCGCCGGTTGGCAAAGCGCCAATTCCTGGGCCGGCGGTTACCACTTCGCCAGTTGCAGTAGCGGCCGGCGCGGGATCGAGAACCGGCGCACCCTGGTTTTCCGGCTGCCGCGCCAGCGCCGGATCAGCAAGTTCCGCCACCGGCGCCGGAATTTGGAACCGGCCATGGCAAGCGGTGCACGCCGCCATCCGGCCGGCATCTTCCGGCGGAGCGTTAAATAGCTTTCCGCAGTAGGGGCATTTGATTTCCATGATGTGTATGCTTTTTGACGAGCGGGTTACCTGCAAGTTGAGAACGGTTCAGGACGTGGTATCCCGAAGGATATCGTCGATGAGATCCGTGGGGCCACGAAATGTAGTTTGACGGAGCGCGGAAATAGCATCGGAGAAAGAAAGTAATTGCTGTTCAGCGGCCATCTTGATGACGCCCAATGTCCCGATACCGTGTAATCCAAGCTCTTTGGCGACAACGGTACCAGCTCGTTCATCAATGAGAATTAAGTCTGCTTTAATTTCTTGGGCTAAAGAGATCGCATCGGATTCGCCGGCCCCGAGATTGCCAATCATGCCTTTCGAAGTTGGCGAGCGCAATTCCAACCAGGCCGGCGGATGCATCGCCCAATCGCGAACAACGGTCGGCGCATTAATATGCAGCAACTCTTGCAGGACCACACGCGGCACGAGAACCTGACCGAAAAGTTGTGGCAGTATATCAATCTGCCCGATCAACACCAAATAATTCAGCGGCGAAGTATCCGAGACAACAATCATTTGTCGAGCAGCTTCCGCAGCGTCGCCATTTGCGCTTCGAATTCAGCGGGAGTGATCAGGTCTTCCGTAACGTTGTGCCGCTTGAGCACACCGTCGACTTCCAGGCGCGTAATGCCAAGGGCGGTGGCGACTTGGTGCTGAGTGAGTTGGCCCTGGCGGTACAGTTCCACCAGCGCCGCTTCCTTGGCAGCGGCAGAAAGATCGCCAAGCTGGGCGCGAAGCTGTTGCTCGATGCTTTCGGGCAGGTTAAAACTAACGGTGGCCATGAGATGGGCTCCTGAGGTTAGTTTAACACAAAATCGTCCGGACTGAATGGTTTTAGAGTGCGACTGCCGGCTTGTCCAGCAGTGAATTCGGGGACTCGAATCTCGTTGCAAATGGCCGGCGTGGTTAGTAGAATGCTCCTTAAATTGCGTTGTTTGGTTAAATTGTTTCGTTAAATTGCCAAGCAATTGTAGTTCGGATCGCAGAGGTAGCAGAGGTGTCCGACCGCGCCCAGTGCATGGTGCGGACGAGTAGATTTTCAACAGTAGAAGATACATCTGAATCAGGGGTGCTGGCTAATGAAATCCAACCTGCAGGCGCTGATGGTCGTGGCGGTAATTGCAACGGCTCAATTTATTCCGGCGTGCGCGCGGGGCGCAAGTTTGTATGTAACGCTGCAAAACCCGGGCGAGGTTGTCGCGGTCGATGAGGCCACGGGAAATTTAACGCCGGTGATTACCAGCGGATTGAACTTTCCGCGCGGCATTGCCGTGAATAATGCCAACGGCGATTTTTTTGTGGCCGATTACACGAATATCGAGAATAACCCCGGCTCGCCTGACGTGCTGACAATCGATCATTATTCCTCGGGGGGCGCGCTGCTGAATTCGTTTCCCGCCGGACCGGCTTTGGGATTTGGCGGATCTCTGGCATTTGGCCCTAACGGAAACGTGTATGTAGCGGGCGTTACCGTTGCTGACAACGGCGGTTTGGCTGGAGGCCAAATTCGAGAGTATACGCCCGGGGGGATTTTCGTGGCAGAGTCGGTAAGCGATGCGAATAACATCCCGTTTCAAATGACGTTCGACTCAGCCGGCAACTTATTTGAGAATGATGCAGCGGATGGCAAAATATTCAAGTTTGCGGGTGCGAATTTGCTTTCGCCCAGCGTGTTTACAACTACGCCCGGACATTCGCCGGACGGCATTGCCGTGGCCAGCGACGGCACCGTTTTTGTTGGCTTCTACCTGGGGGGCACCAATGTGTATGACTCTTTGGGAACGTTGACTGGCCAACCGACGCCGAGCGTTGGCGGAGAGGCCGACGTGCTGGGCAGCGACGGCTTTTTGTATGCGTTGAGTCCGCAATCGATTTACCGGTTGAACGGCACGACGGGACAATGGCAGGCCCCCTTTTCTCCCATAAACAATTCTGGCGTGCCCGCCGCCGAATGGATGGCGGAGTTTAACCCGGTGCCGGAGCCGGCGAGTTTGGCACTGCTGGGCCTGGGCGGTTTAGCGCTGCTTGGGTTGGCACGCCGAGCGCGCGTCGTCGCCTAACAGCGATGAAAGCATTTGTACTGGCACATTACGGCGGACCGAAGGGGATGCAGTTTCGCGAAGTGCCGCGCCCGCAGCCGCAACCGGGCGAAGTGCTGGTGCGCGTGCATTCGGCGGGCTTGAACCCGGTCGATTATAAATTCCGCCAGGGAATGTTGTGGCCGATCTATCGACCGAAGCTGCCGGTGGTGATGGGCAACGAATTGGCCGGCACAGTCGTGGAACTGGGCGCAGGAGCGCGGCGGTTTGCCCTGGGCGAGCGGATTTTTGTGCGCGGCCATAAAGCGGAGCTGGGTGCGTTAGCAGAGTTTGCCACGGCGCCGGAAGAGTTGGCGGCGAAAGTGCCGGAGCAGCTCGATTTTGATGCAGCCGGCGGAGTGCCGCTGGCGGGTCTGACTGCTTTGCAAGTGCTGCGCGACGAACTGCACGTGCAGCCGGGAATGCGGCTCTTAATAACCGGCGGCACCGGCGGCGTGGGAATGTTTGCCATTCAATTGGCGAAATGGATGGGAGCGGAGGTCAGCGTCACCTGCTCCGCCGCGGGACGCGTGCTGGCGGAATCGCTGGGGGCCGACCGGGTGATCGATTATCAGCACGAGCCGATCGAGCAGGCGGTGCACAATGTTGACGGCGTTTTTGATTTGGTCGGCCACGCGACGCTCAAGCACTGTTTTGGCGTGGTGAAGCCGGGCGGAAAAATTGTCTCGATTGCCGGCACGCCGGAACCGACGACCGCCCAGCGCGACCTTGAGTCCCGGTTCGGTTTGCAAGCGCTGTTTTGGGTCGCAAGTTTTCGCTTGCGGCGACTGGCGCGACAGCACGGCGCGCAGTATCGCTATTACTTCATGCACGGCAGCGGAAGCGATTTAACCGAACTGGCCGGGCTCATCGCTGCCGGCAAGCTGCGCGTGGTGGTCGATCGCATATTCCCCTTCGACCAAATCGCCGACGCCTTTGCCTATTTGGAGCAAGGCCACGCGAAGGGAAAAGTGATTGTGCGGATGGAAGACGGAGCGGTTAGCGATTAGTGGGGAATGGGGAATGCGGAGTGGGGAATGGGGAGTGGGGAATGCGAAATGCGGAATGGGAAGTAGAGAGTTCACCACGGGGCCGCGAGTGGGTGCCACTGCTGGCTTGTCCAGCAGTGGTTCAAGTTGATAACAGCTTGTAGATTGCCTCCGCGTGCAAGCTAGTTTCAGGCCTCGTCCAATTTGCTGACTCAACTGGTGATTTGTCGAGAATCTCTTGGCACCTGAAAATCGACGGCTATTCTCATTTTCTTTGGCTTGGAGACCGTATTCACTGCTGGACAAGCCAGCAGTGGCACCCGTGCGCTTTACGGATTTTTAATGACGGTTATATTTCCTGTGAATTCTCTTCTCGCCATACGCGTGTATAAATAAATCTGACAACTGTGCACGCCTGCAATTTTACCAGTTTGTCGACTGACTCGGAAAGTTAGCCTTGACCAACCTTCAGGGTATATCCGAGCGATATTTGGTAGGACGGCTAATTTTTCTCCGAAGGAAAACTCGGCAGTTTCTATTCCATCAGGGAATGTGAGACCTGCGGGAATTACAAGTCCCACAGAAAAGTCGCTGTCGTTTACTATCGGCAGAGGATTGTGAATGTCGATCGATATTTCGATAGTCTGCCCGAACAATGGGTAATCTTTGATTTGATCGATCTGTAGCCAAAAACCGTCAGTTATTTCGTCACCTTTATGGAACAACTCGAGTCCCGAGTCCACCTTCGATAATCTTTCCAATGGATGTTCAATGCACCAACGAAGTTTTTTATCGAGTTCTTCACGAAGCTTTGTAATTTGTCTCTCGTAGATTATGTGCGGATAATCTTTAAGATCAAATGGAATGTCCTCGCTTCGTTGAGTCAACATAATCATGCGTTTCTTATCCAAGCCGTGAGCATAGCCGACTTCATAGAAGACGTTCGGGTTACGACCGGTCATGTCAGCGACGACAATGTCTGCCTTTGCAATCTGATTGTAAATTCGGTCAAGTATTCGGCCATCAAAGACCTGTTCGTCGACTCTTTCACAATATGCACCGAGCGATTCGCAGACTTGTTTAATACCCAACTGATAGACGTCGTTAAATGCAGCGTCAAACGGCATTAGCACGAAAACGAATGGTTTTGGCTGAGATGGCATTGCACTGATCCTGTGCGGTTCTAGTGCACCAGCTTCTTGTATTTAAACCGATGCGGTTGGTCGGCTTCCATGCCCATGCGGCGTTTGCGTTCTTCTTCGTAGGCGGCGAAGTTGCCGTCGCAGATGTAGACGTAGCCGTCGCCTTCGAAGGAAATAATGTGCGTGGCAATGCGGTCTAAGAACCAACGGTCGTGGCTGATGACCACCACGCAGCCGGCGAAATTCACAATCGCTTCTTCGAGTGCCCGCAGGGTATCGACATCCAAATCGTTCGTCGGCTCATCCAGTAGCAGCAGATTGCAGCCGCGGCGAAGCAGCTTGGCCAGGTGCACGCGGTTGCGCTCCCCGCCGGAGAGATCGCCCACTTTTTTTTGCTGATCGGGGCCGGTGAAATTGAAGCGGGCCAGGTAAGCGCGGGAGTTGATTTTGCGGCCTCCCATTTCCAACAGATCGGTGCCGCCGGAAATTTCTTGGTACACCGTGTTGTCGGCCTTCAGGGCATCACGATTTTGATCGACGTAGCCCAGCTCCACGCTGTCGCCGATTTTGACTTCCCCCTTGTCGGGCTGTTCCTCGCCGGTGATGAGGCGGAACAACGTGGTTTTGCCCGCTCCGTTGGGACCGATGACGCCGACAATTCCGCCCGGCGGCAGGCGGAAGCTGAGGTTATCCATCAGCAGATTGTCGCCGTAGCCTTTGTTGACGTTTTTCATTTCCACCACCAGCGAGCCGAGGTGCTTGCCCGGCGGAATTTGGATTTCGAATTCCTGCTCGCGCTCCTCGAAGCGTTCCTTGGAAAGTTGCTCGTAGGCGCTTAAGCGGGCTTTGCTTTTGGCTTGCCGGGCGCGGGGGGCGAGGCGAATCCATTCCAGTTCGCGCTGCAAAGTTTTTTGGCGGGCCGTGGCCTGTTTTTCTTCCACGGCCAGGCGGGCCTGCTTTTGCTCCAGCCAGGAGGAGTAGTTGCCTTCCCAGGGAATGCCGCGGCCACGATCGAGCTCCAAAATCCATTTGGCGACGTTATCTAAAAAATAGCGATCATGCGTGACGGCGACGACCGTGCCGGTGTACTCTGCCAGATGCCGCTCCAGCCACTGCACGCTTTCGGCATCGAGGTGATTGGTGGGCTCGTCGAGCAACAAGAGATCTGGCTTTTCCAGCAGAATTTTGCACAGGGCCACTCGGCGCCGCTCGCCGCCGGAAAGCTTGGTGACATCGGCATCGCCCGGCGGCAGGTTGACGGCATCCATGGCAATTTCGATTTGGCGGTCCAGCTCCCAAACGTTGTGCAGATCGATTTGATCTTGCACCTTGGCTTGCTCGGCCAGGAGCTTTTCCATTTCGTCCGGCTCCATCGGCTCGCCCAGGCAGGCGTTGATTTCGTCGAAGCGAGTGAGAATGGCGCGGAGGTGAGCCACCGCTTCATCGACATTGCCCTGCACGGTTTTGGCGGGGTTGAGCTGCGGCTCCTGCGACAAGTAACCGACGGTGTAGCCCTCGGCCAGCCGGGCTTCGCCGTCAAAGTTTTTATCCTGGCCCGCCATGATCCGCAGCAGCGTGCTTTTGCCGGCCCCGTTTTTACCCAGCACGCCGATTTTTGCGCCGGGGTAGAAAGAAAGCCAAATGTTTTTGAGCACTTCCTTGGGGCCGTGTTTTTTTGTGAGGTCGGCGACGGTATAGATGTATTTTTCGGACATGGGGAGGATAGTGGTCGGTGGTTGGTGGTCAGGGTTTAGTGGGCCTGGTGGCTAGTGGCTAGTGGCTAGCGATGAGCAGCAGGCACAAGACACCAGACACCAGGCACTCGACCTAGACACAAGGCCCGTTTCGGATAAATGGATTCTACCGCTGCGGGTTTCCGCATGTCGCGGGGGGAGGCGGGGCGGCGGCTCGCTTTCGGCGGGGCATAACCTCCAATTAAGAGGAGCAATTCTGCGTGAAAACAGCGCCGCTGAACAGGCGTGCCGTTCCAAAATTGCTCCGCGCCGCTGAAATTCAGCCGCCACAATCGGGGCTGCAGGCGGCAAGCCGTTACGCCGTAGTGAAAATGATCGAAGGTGCAAAATTATAGAGGGGCCTGGCCATGAGCAAGCTTTTGAATGGCGAATCGACCACGGTTCTAGCAAAAACCGAGTGCGCGCCGCCGGAGCAAGTCGTGAATTTTATTCGCCGGGTGATTCGGGAAGAAAAGTTTTACGAAGGGATGGAACGCCGGAAGAATTTGCGCTATCCCATCACCATTCCTGTGAAAGCCACGCCGCTGGACGATCGATGTCACCCGGCGGGAGAGCCGTTTTTGGGGGTGACGCGAGATATTTCGATCGGCGGATTGTGCTTGTACCACCTGGCGCCGATCGAGACCCATTTTTTGCAATTGGAGCTGGCCACCAATTCCGGTTCGGGGGCCAGCCTGCAAGTGCTGTTGCAAGTGGTGCGCTGCCTCCAGACGGGCCCGCTGTTTGAAATTGCCGGGCGGTTTGTCGGCAGCGAGTAAGTGGCGGCAAGCTGCGCGGCCCTTTACTGTGTTGTTGTCCGCTTACTGGGTTTTTACCCGCAGCACGTTGACCGAATGCGCGGGGAACTCCTGTGTAAAGCTGGCGGCGGCGTGGTCGAGGCTCGATTTTTTTGGTACGACTTTGGTCGGATGGTCGATGCTGTTCACATCGCCCGGCGAGCCGGAAAGTGTTTCCAGCGATGCTTGGGAGACCACGTTTTTGGCGCCCTGGAAATTTAATTTGGCCGAACAAGGCTCGGCGGAAATATTCACCAGCTTCAAGATGACATCGCCGCTGGCATCGTCACGGCTGGCGGTGGCGAATAAGTTGGTGGGCGGGGCCGGCGGCGGCTGCGTGCCTTCGGAAACCAACTTGTCGTCCAGGTAGCACTTGATGTTGCGGCCTTTCACTTCCATCTTGATGTTGTACCAGCGGTTGGGTTCCACCATGACCTGCGCATGAGGGCTGATTTCAGAACTGGCGCCGTCTTCAATGGCTTCCAGCGCGGAGGAAGTGTTGTTCCAGCCGCCTATGTTCCACCAGACGTAGTTGTCGTTGTCGGCGGCGTGAACCATGATGAGGAAACCTTCGCGGCCGGAGATTTTGCGGGCCTGCAAGGTCAAGGTGTAATCGGTCCAGGAACTGTCGCCGGTGACCGAGCGGCAATTTTCGCGGATGGCGGTTTGGCGATACGCGCCGTCGTTGACTGACCAATTGCTGCCGCGCGTGGGGCGCCAGCCCTCGGCGCTGTTGGAAAAATCTGATTCGTACAGCGTTTTGTCGTCGGAGCCGACAACTTTAATATCTTTGAACTCCGACGAAGTGTTCCAGGTGGCCACGCCGACGGCGCCGTGCGGCTCCGGCGGAGTCATGTCGGGCTTGGCAGCCGTGGAAATTTCCACGGGCAGCACCGTGTCACCGCGGTTCTGACTGAACATGACTTGCGCGTAATAAGACGGCGAGCCGTAACTGGAAAGCGCATTGTAACCGATTAAATCGGTGGGCCACTGCATCGAAGCGCCGCGCCGATCATCGGGTGGCGGGGTCAACTGGCTGACATTCACAAACAGCGGCGCGTAAGCGGCGATGACAACCAAATCGGAATTGCGTTCCATGCCGGTCATCCAGGCGGAATCGCCCAACGCGGCGTTCATGTTGGGCGTGGGATTGCCTTCGCGGGTGGCCCACTCGCCGACGAAAATTTTTGGCCCGGTGCGGGAAATGCGACTGGCATCGTAGTGATGCGCGTCGTGCTCCATGGCCTTGGCGGAGCGATAAAAGTGATCGTCCACCACATCTGGCTTGCGGTTATGCACCGGCGTGGTGGCGATAATTTGCAACTGCGGGTATTTAGCTTTAATGGCGTCATAAAAAGCGGCGAAGCGTTCTTCGTAGGTTCGGCCGCCGCCGCCGAGATTATCTTCATTCCCAACCTCCACGTAGGTTAGCTTAAACGGCGCCGGATGGCCGTGGGAGGCCCGTTTGGAGCCCCAAAACGTGGAGGCATCGCCCGTGACGTATTCAATTTCGTCCAGGGCGTCTTGCACGAACGGCTTGAGCTCTTCGCCCGTGGCCACGTAGCGGCCCTGGAGACAGAATCCGGCGAATACGGCCAGCACCGGTTGCATGTGCAGGTCTTCGCACCAATCTAAAAACTCCAACAGGCCCATGCCGTCGGACGAGCGGTAGTTCCAGGGGCTCATGTGCCCGGGGCGATCTTCCAGCGGGCCGACGGTAATTTTCCAGTTGTAGCGGTTGGCAAAATCGTTCCCTTCCACGTAATTGCCGCCGGGGAAGCGCAAAAACGCCGGATGCATTTCCTGGAGCAAATTCATCAGGTCGATGCGGTTGCCATCCGCCCGGTCATGAAACGTCGGCGGAAACAGCGATACCAGGCTGAACCAAATTGTGCCGGGGTTAGCGCCGGAAATGACGAAGCGATTTTTGGACGATTCGGCCACGTCGCCGGTTTTCAGCGTGGCATCATACCGTTTCCAATCCGTCGTGATTTGCGACACCGTGGTAGTGGCGGCGATTTTGCCGTCGCTGTTTTCCAAATCGACCGTCAGTGGGCCTTTGAAGTCGGAATTTGCTTTGGCGTAGAACGAAGCGCGATAAGTTGTGTTCGGCTTGACCGGAATGCCCCAGTAGCCATCGTTGGCAACGCCGACGCGTCCGCCCTCGCCAACTTTAGAAATTTCCAACCGCAAGCTTTTGGTTAAGGCGGTGGTATTGAGCGGATCTTTCGAATCCAATTCGATTTTGCCTTCCGCGCCCTCGCTTTGCACGACCGACCAATGCACGGGCGTGTCGCGATCTTTGAAAGCGCGGTTGCGGATCAGCTCCGCATACAGGCCGCCGTCGTAACTGTAATTGATTTCCTCGGTCATCAGGCCATACAACATCGGACTGATTTTCACGCCTGGTTGATCGACCTTGACGGTGATCTTAGCTTCGTCGGCGGCGCGGGCCGGCACGCCCGACAGATCGAACAATAAACCCAACGCCGCCGCAAACCCTAAAAGCGTCGTGGGAACCCAAGCCAATCGTCGTGCGCGCGAAATCGCTAGAATTGTCATTGCATTCCTCAAATTGTGCTTACAGGAAGCGAGGGACTGAGTTGCAAAACCACCCGAACATGGTTCCCCGAATCTTATGCAACCGGCCAAAAGATTGGCTTTATCGTAGCTTGCGGCCACGACCACAGCAATCAGTACCCGGCGCGTTTGCGTCGGAATCTACCGAGCGCCCGAACCATGCGGCGGTCGCTGGACAGGCCGCTGGCGACAAGATAATCTACAAGTCTCTGCTGGCGCTTTTCCAACACCGCAGCGGACACATCATCCAACTTTTCAGGGGGAGCTGACATGAGGGTTATTCACGGCCGGTTGCTGTTTACTTTGGCGGCGCTGGCACTGTTGGCCGGCGGCTGCAATTCAGAATCGAATGCGTCCAAAAGCGGCACGGCCAACTCGGCGGATAAAAAACTTACGCTGGCCTTCGTAACGAACAACGCCGCGCCGTTTTGGAAAATCGCCGAAGCCGGCTGCCGCGACGCGGAAAAGGAATTGGGCAACGTAACGGTCGACGTGCGTTTTCCATCCACCGGAGATACCGCCGCCCAACAGCAAATTTTGAACGACCTGGTCAGCGCCGGCGTGAACGGCATTACCGTGAGCCCCATCGATCCGCCGAATCAAACCGACTTTCTGAATAACATTGCCGCGCAAACCCTGCTCACTTGCGTCGACAGCGATGCGGCGGAGAGCAAGCGCGTGTGTTACATCGGCACCGATAACTTCGCCGCCGGCGTGGAAGCCGGAAAGCTCATCAAGGAAGTGCTTCCCAACGGCGGAAAGCTGGTCATGTTTGTGGGCTACCTCGACGCGCAAAACGCCAAGGACCGCATGGGAGGCATCAAGAAGGAATTGGAAGGCTCGAAAGTGCAAATTCTGGAAGTGCGCACCGACGATGGAGATCATACGCGGGCACTGAAAAACGCCGAAGATATTTTGGTGAAAAATCCGGACATCGACTGCCTGGTGGGCCTGTACAGTTATAACGGCCCAGCCATTTTGAGCGCGGTGCGCGAGGCCAACAAGAACGGCAAAGTGAAAATTGTTTGCTTTGACGAAGACGACGCCACGCTGGAAGGTGTAGCCACGGGCGATATTTACGGCACCGTGGTGCAGCAGCCGTATGAATTCGGCAAGCAGGCAATCACCAAAATGTCCAAATATCTGCGCGGCGATAAAGATGCTTTGGCCGGCGGCAAGCAATACATTGCCACGCAGGATATTAAAAAGGATAACGTGGCCGATTTTCAGGCGAAGCTGAAAGCAATCATTGGCAAGTAAATACTTGGCAGCTACATACTAGGCAGCGCTGGATTGCTAAGCCGCAAGCGGAGTCGGCGATTCCATGGTGCAAATATCCCATGCCGGCGCGGAAGGCGCTGTTGCCGAAAGCCCTGCCCCGCTGCTTTCCATGCGGGGCATTTCCAAGCGTTTTCCAGGCGTGGTGGCGCTGGATCAAGTCAGCCTCGACGTCAACCCCAGCGAAATTGTTGCGCTGTGCGGCGAAAACGGGGCTGGCAAAAGCACCCTGATGAAAATTCTTGGCGGCGTGCATCAGCCCGATGCTGGAGAAATTCAACTCGCCGGTCAAACGGTTTGCATCAACAGCGTGAACGATGCCATGCGGCTGGGCGTGGCCTTCATTCACCAAGAGCTGAACGTGCTCGACAACCTGGATGTGGCGGCCAACATTTTTTTGGGGCGCGAGCCGCGCTGGGGTGGCCCGCTGCAACTGATCGATCGCCGCCGCATTCACGCCGACGCCGCCCCGCTGATGAATCGCTTGGGGTTGCAAGTTTCCACTTCCACGCGGCTCAACCGCCTGCCGATTGCCCAGCAGCAAATGGTGGAAATTGCCAAAGCGCTGTCGCTGAACGCCCGGCTAATCATTATGGACGAGCCCACTTCGTCGCTCACGCTGCAAGAGACCGATCGGCTGTTGGAGCTGGTTGTGGAGTTGCGCAAGCAACGTGTGAGCGTGGTGTATATTTCGCACCGGCTGGCGGAGGTGAATCGAATTGCCGACCGGGTGGTGGTGCTGCGCGACGGGAAGAACGCCGGGCAGCTGGGCCACGGGGAAATCAGCCACGACCGGATTGTGAATTTGATGGTCGGCCGCGAAATCAAGAATTTTTATGTTGAATCGCACGCCCAAAAAACGCCCGGCTATTTGCAGGTTCGCAAGGCCAGGTCCGGCCGGTATCCCAAGCAAAGCGTGTCATTCGATGCGGCCCAAGGAGAAATCTTAGGCATCGCCGGGCTGGTTGGCGCGGGCAGGTCGGAAATTGCGCAGGCCATGGTGGGGCTGGATCGCCAAGGTCGTGCGGAAGTTTCGATTGCCGGCCGGCGGCTGCAAATTCGCAGGCCGAAAGATGCTATTTCGCACGGCATTTACTTGGTGCCGGAAGACCGCCGCGGCACAGGGTTAGTGACAGCGATGAGTGTGCGCGAGAATATCACGCTGGCTTCGCTGGATAATTTCTCTTCCATGCTTCTCATTAACCGGCAGCGCGAACGCAAAACCACGCAAGAACAAATTGAATCGCTCAAAATCAAAACGCCCGGCCCGGAAGCGCTGGTGATGAATTTAAGCGGCGGCAATCAGCAAAAAGTGGTGCTGGGAAAATGGCTGTGCATGAGTCCCAAGGTGATGATATTGGACGAGCCTACCCGCGGCATCGACGTGGGAGCCAAGGCGGAAATTTATCGGCTGATGCGGGCTTTGGCCGACCAAGGCGCGGTGATTTTGATGATTTCCAGCGACATGGAAGAAATTTTGCACGTCAGCGACCGGGTGGCCGTGATGCACGAAGGACAAATTACCGGGGTGCTTGCGCGGGCCGATTGCAACGAGCAAAACATTATGCAGTTGGCGGTCGGCCGCAGTGTGGCCGGCGCGCAGCCGGCATTTGCAAATTGAAATTGATTTTGAAAATTTCCGATTGCCCTGGAAGCACCATCGATCTATGAAAAAAGAACTTGGCATTTTTTTGCTACTGGCGGTGGTTTGCACGGTGACGGCAGTTTTGAAGCCGTTGTTCTTGTCTGAGGCGAACTTGACGAATTTGGCCAATTCGATTGGCCAATATGGCGTATTCAGCATCGGCATGGGGTTTGTCATTATCACCGGCGGCATCGATTTGTCGGTGGGCTCGATGTTGGCTTTGGTAGGCGTCGTGCTGGCCATTGCGCTGCGCGATTGGGGATGGCCTTGGCCGCTGGCGGTGCTATTGGCCCTGATCATTCCCATGGCCTTGGGCTGGGTGCATGGTTTTTTAATCACGCGGATGGATCTGCAACCGTTCATTGTGACACTGTGCGGCCTGTTGATTTATCGGAGTATGGCGCGGTGGATTACTCACGATGGAACGCCCGGCTTTGGCAACAAAGATAATTTTGCCACGCTGCGATTTTTAGTGTTCGGGAAGCTGTTTCAGCGGATCGATCCGGCTTCGGGCGAGATAACCTTCGGCGGAATTCCAACGCCGTTTGTCATTTTGGTGGTTGTGGCCGTTGTGTCTTGGATTGCGCTGCACCGTAGCGTGTATGGGCGATATTTATTTGCCGTGGGGAAAAACGAGGAGGCGGCGCGGTTTTCCGGAATTAACACGCGGCGGGTGATTGCCAGCAGTTACATTTTGGCGGGGCTGTTGACAGGTATTTCGGCAGTCATGTTTGCTTTTTACACGAACCAAGTAACCCCTTCGCTGCACGGCACCTTTTACGAGGTTTACGGCATTGCCGCGGCGGTGTTGGGAGGTTGCAGCTTGCGCGGCGGCGAGGGTTCGATTTTGGGAATCGTCATTGGGACGACCCTGTTGCAGGTGTTGCGAAACCTGGTGGTCATGTTGGGAATTGAAAGTTCGCTGGAATGGGCCGTGATGGGCGTGGTGATTTTGGTGGGCGTACTGGCCGACCAAATGCTGCAAAAACGGGCCAAGAAGCGCCTGGCTGTGCAGCGGACCTAGCCGGCCTCCGGCGGCACGCCGGTGCAACTTGCTGCCGCTTGAGGAAACGTTTGTGTTCCACTGTAAGCGCGGGTAGCATAAAGCGCTGGGAAGAATGAGATTGGTTCAGCTGCCAATTTTGGATTCGGGGAATTTGCAATGAAAATGAGGGTAATCAAATGGCCAGCCAGCGCGCTGCTGGCGGCCGGCATGCTGCTTGCCGGGTGGGCAATTGCTCGGCAAGTGTTCATGGAGCAAGCGGCGCAGGCACAAGATGGCGGCGGACGCAATCGAAACGGATTGCCGCCGCTGATCGACCCCAACACCGACTTGGTCAATCTGGCGCCCGTCGCCGTGCCATCTACTTCGTTTGCCTCCGGCGATCAAACGATTTTGGCCATCAACGACGGCGTCAATCCGCGCCGCTCCAGCGAGCATTACGGCAACTGGCCGCAAGGCGGCACGCAGTGGGTGGAATACACCTGGCCCAAGCCGATCAGCACAAATAAAGCCGACGTGTATTGGTATGTAGATGGCCGCGGCCTGCATTTGCCCAAAGCCAGCCGGTTGAAGTACTTCGATGGAGAAAAATACATCGATGTGCCAGGCGCCAAAGGCTTGGGCGTGGAAGCCGAAACATGGAACGAAACCACATTCGACGAAATTACAACGAACAAAATTCGCCTGGAGTTTGAGGCCGCCGGCGGTCGTGACATTTCCACCGGCATTACCGAGTTCCGCGTGTTCGATTCGGGCAAATCGCCCCAATTTCCGCCCATGGTCAAAGCAGGTCCGGATCGTGTGGTCATGCTGGGGGGCAAAACTTATTTGCGCGGCGGCATTAAACAAATTGCTCACAACAGTGACGAGGCCGCGGCGGAAAAAATTACTTGGAGTAAGGCGTCTGGCCCCGGCGAGGTAACCTTCGAAGATGCTGCCAACCCCATGACCACGGCCACGTTTTCCACGCTGGGCGATTACACCCTGAAGCTGAGCGCCAGTCTGGCCGGTGGCGATGATCTGACTTCCTCCGACACATTGCACGTGCAGGTGCTGCCTCCGGCCAGCGCCCCGCATTTGGAGCCGGTTTACACCTTGCCTTACAAAGTGAACAGCCCCTTGTGGAGCGATCGGCTGAAGACCCTGATCGCGAACTGGATTCCGCACTGTTGCTTGGAAATTTCGGATTTGGATTTGCCGCAGGGAGGCATTGCCAACTTGATCGAAGCGGGCAAAAAGCTTCGCGGCGAGCCGGCCAAGCTGCACGTAGGCTATCCGTTTTCCAACGCTTGGGTGTACAACACGCTGGAGGCGATGTGCTTGGCGCAAATGGTCGACGCGCAAGGGGACGAGCAAATTAGCCAAGCGCAGGAGGCCATGCGCGACAAAATCGAGGAGTGGATTCCCATCATCCTCGCGGCGCAAGAGCCGGACGGTTATTTGCAAACACGGTTCACGCTGGGCACGCCGCAAGATCGCGGCAATCCGCCGGAGCATTGGAGTTCGCGCGGCCGGAGCGAGCACGAAGGTTATGTGGCCGGCTATTTTCTGGAAGCGGCCATTTCGCACTATAACATGACCGGCGGCAAGGACCGCCGCTTGTACGACGCCGCGAAAAAGCTGGCCGATTGCTGGTGCGATAACATCGGCCCGGCGCCGAAAAAAGCGTGGTACGACGGACATCAGGAAATGGAGCAGGCGCTGGTCCGCTTTGCGCGGATGGTCGATCACGTGGAAGGCGTGGGCAAGGGAGATAAATACACCCAGTTGGCGAGATTTTTGATCGATTCCCGCCGCGGCGGCACGCAGTACGATCAAAGCCATTTGCCTGCCGTGCAGCAATACGAAGCCGTCGGCCACGCCGTGCGGGCCGGATATTTTTATTCCGGCATGGCCGACATTGCCATGATGACGCACGACATCGATTACCAAAGCGCGGTCTGTTCCATTTGTGACAACATTGTCAACAAAAAGTATTATCTCACCGGGGGCATCGGCTCGGGCGAAACCGCGGAAGGCTTCGGCGGAAATTATTCGCTGCCCAACAACGCGTATTGCGAATCTTGCTCCGGCACGGCCGAGCTGTTCTTTCAATATAAAATGAACTTGACCTACCAGGACGCCAAGTATGCTGATTTGTTCGAAGAAACGCTGTACAACGCCATTTTGGGCGACATCGATTTGGAAGGGAAGAATTTTTATTACGACAATCCTCTGGAAACGGCGGGCACCCCGGTGCCACGCGATCCGCAGCGTCTGCAAGGCTTCCGCGTTCCCTGGCATGCGTGTCCGTGCTGCGTGAGCAACATTTCCCGCACCCTGCTGTTGCTTCCCACGTGGATGTACGCGACCGGGCCTGACAGCATTTATGTGAACCTGTTTGCGGGCACGACGGTGGATGTGGGCCCGGTGGCCGGCACCGACGTGCAACTGGTGCAAGCGACGAATTATCCGTGGGACGGCAAAGTAACCATCGTGGTGAATCCGCACGAGGAGAAGGAGTTTTCCATCCACATTCGCTCTCCACAACGCGAAATCAGCGAGCTGTACACCTGCACGCCGGAATGCGATGGCATTACGTCGCTGGCGGTGAACGGGAAAAAAATATTGTCGCCCGACATGCAAAACGGCTACGCAGTCATTACTCGCCAGTGGCAGCCGGGAGACAAAATTGAATTCGTGCTGCCGATGAAAGCGCAGCGGGTGAAGGCCAGCCAGCGGATTGCCGCCGATCGCGGGCGGGTAGCGCTGCGTTACGGACCGTTGATTTATAACTTCGAAGCGGCTGACAACCACGGCATGGGAAACAACAATTTGCCCACCTTGAAAGCCGATGCGGCATTGAGGACGGAATGGCAGCCGCATTTTTTGGATGGCGTGGTGGTGATTAAAACCAAGTCCGCCGAGGGCGGAAACCTGTTGGCAATTCCGAATTACGTTCGCAACAATCGTGGCGGCCATTCCGCCGTATGGATTCGCGACGGCGCCGTGGATGAAACAGCACAGCAATGACGCTGGCTGAACACGCATCACGCGAATGCCCATTGCTGTAACTCCCCCCTGCTGAAACTCCATTCGGAGAACTTTCATGTTGAAGTCGATCATCACCGCTTGTCTGGCAACTGCGCTGGGTTGCATTTCGAGCGATTGGGCTGCCGCGCAAAGTGCTACGAAGAGCCAAATGGCAACCGTCACGTTGCACTTGGACCAGGCGAAAACGCGCATCGCCCCAGAAATTTACGGCCAGTTCGCCGAGCACCTGGGGCATTGCATTTACGGCGGCATTTGGGTTGGCGAAGATCCCTCCATTCCCAACACCCGCGGCATTCGCAACGACGTGGTGGCGGCGCTCAAAAACATTCACGTGCCGGTGGTGCGTTGGCCGGGCGGATGTTTCGCGGACGAATACCACTGGAAAGACGGCATCGGCCCGCGCGACCAGCGCCCGAAAATGATTAACACACACTGGGGCGGCGTCGTGGAAAGCAACGCCTTCGGCACGCACGAGTTCCTGGATTTTTGCGAGCAAGTGGGTTGCCAGCCGTATATTTGCGGCAACGTGGGAAGCGGCAGCGTGGAGGAAATGATGCAATGGGTCGAGTACATGACCTCTGATGCCGACAGCCCCATGGCCAACTTGCGCCGCAAAAATGGGCGCGATAAGCCTTGGAAGCTGAAGTACTTTGCCGTCGGGAACGAATCGTGGGGTTGCGGCGGCAACATGACGCCGGAGTATTACTCCGACGAATTTCGCCGCTACAACACGTTCATCAAAAATTACGATCAGGCCAACAAAATTTACCGGGTGGCCGGCGGCCCCAACAGCGGCGATTACCATTGGATGGAAGTGCTGATGAAAAACGCCGCGAAGTTCATGCAAGGCATTTCGCTGCATTATTACACGCTTCCCACGGGCAATTGGGACCACAAAGGCTCGGCCACCGATTTTGAAGAGCCGGCCTATCACGCCACGCTGGTCAACGCGTTCAAAATGGAGGAAATGCTCACCAAGCACTCCGCCATTATGGATCAGTACGATCCCAACAAGCGCATCGGCCTGGTCGTCGACGAATGGGGCAATTGGTACGACGCGGAGCCAGGCACAAATCCGGGCTTTCTGTATCAGCAGAACTCACTGCGCGATGCGCTCACGGCGGCCGTGAATTTAGATTTGTTCCAGGCGCATGCCGACCGCATTTCGATGGCCAACATTGCGCAAATGATTAACGTGCTGCAGGCGATGATTTTAACGGACAAGGAAAAAATGATCCTGACACCGACGTACCATGTGTTCGACATGTACAAAGTGCACCAAGGGGCAAACTTGATTCCTCTGGAAGTGAAAACGGCGGACTACGAACTGAACGACAAAAAAGTGCCGGCGGTTCATGTCACGGCTTCCAAAGATAAAGACGGTAAAATTCATATCTCACTGGTGAATTTAGATGCCAACCGCCCGGCGACCGTCAGCATGAAAGTGCCGCAAGGGAGCAGTGTCAATTCCGGCACGGTGCTGACTTCGGCGAAACTGAGCGACCACAACACGTTTGACCATCCCGACGTGGTGAAGCCGGCCGGATTCAGCGGGACGAAAATCGACGGTGAGAATTTAACGGTCGACATGCCGTCGAAAGCGATCGTGGTGCTGGAATTGCAATAGCACCGCCGGAGCGTTATCGATCATCACCTTGCCTGTTCTTGTCGACCGGCGGATACCAAACGATTTGAGTATTCGGCAGGGCCGCTTTCAATTGGTCCACACCGCTAGCAGTAAGTTTGGTGCCTGCCAGGTCAAGCCTAGTGAGTTTTTTCAATTGGCTTAATGCGCTAACGCTGGCATCAGTGATGGACGCCCAATCGAGATCAAGATCAATCAAGTTGGTCAATTCCGCCAGGCGCGCCACGCCGGCATCGGTTATCGGCATTTGATCAAGGATCAAAAATCCCAGGCTGTGAATGTGTGCAATTTGTTCGCAACCCCGATCACCTACGTTGGTGTGCTCCAGATTAAGCAACCAAAGATTGGGCAGGTGCACCAGGAATTTCATGCCATCGTCGTCGACCTGAGATCGCTCCAGCACCAAGTACATTAAACGATTCAGGGCGGTCAGGCGGACTAAGCCCGCGCTGGTTACTTTGCTCTGCCCAATTCCCAGCGTTACTAAAGATGGGAGCTTTTCGACAAACGCTAGGTCATCATCGGTAATGGGCTGAAAAAAGTTCGCCGTATTAACATTGTGGAAATAATCCACGCCGATCGCATTGTCCAGCCATAATGGCTCCAGCGGCGTTGCCGTTGGCTTTACCTCGAAGAGCCGTTCGATTGAAGGGCCATAGGGTTTGATGTGGTAGTCGTACCAGACGGCTGCCCCCAATTTGCGAATTGCCGCCACGGCATCTTGTTGCTGCCGCGCTCGGCCGGCTTCAATCCCCAGCCAAATGCCAATGACCGTGATCACCACCAGCAGCATGCGCAGGCTATAACGTGGCCATTTCATGGGTTCATTATAAGATCAGCAGCCGCGGTCTTCGAACCGCTCGCTACGTCTTTCGACAGTGGGCCAGGATTGATTTTTACATAGGATAATTGCCCGACTGACACCATCGGGCTATGTGCAAATTGTCACACTAACTCGGTTTTCCCGTCAGTTGTGAGACGGCGCGGCGTTTGGTAGTCTTATAACGTTCGGGGTGTACGCTGGCAGATTGCCACGCAATTCGAATCGCGCTGCGCTCAGCCATAGTACTCCGGGGGGGAGTGCTAACAACCTTGGGAGTTCTATTGCAACATGAATACTTTGGGCTTGATTGTCGGCAATCGAGGTTTTTTTCCCGATCATTTGTGTGCCACCGGGCGGGAAGCCGTGCTGAAAGTTCTAGCAGCGCAAGATATCAACGTGGTGGCACTTCCGACCGATGCCACGAAGTTCGGCGTGGTTGAATCGCTGGAAGATGCCCGCAAGTGCGCCGATTTGTTTCGGGCCAACGCCGAAAAGATTGACGGCGTGTTGGTTACGCTGCCGAACTTCGGCGACGAACGTGCCGTGGCCAATACACTGCGGTGGGCTAACTTGGGCGTGCCGGTGCTGGTGCATGCCTTTGACGACGTGCCGGGCACCATGACCATTAAAGACCGCCGCGATGCCTTTTGCGGAAAAATGTCGGCCTGTAACAATCTGCGGCAGTACAACATTCCGTATTCGCTCACGGGTTTGCACACAGTCGATCCCGCCCGGCCGGAATTTACAGAAGACGTGCGCCGCTTCACGGCCACTTGCCGCGTGGTGAAAAAGTTCAAAAACGCGCGGGTGGGGGCCATCGGCGCGCGGCCCGGGGCGTTTAACACCGTTCGCTACAGCGAGAAAATCTTGGAGCATCACGGCATTACGACCGAGACGCTCGATCTCTCGGAAGTGTTGGGCTGGACCCGCAAACTGGCCGATGACGATCCGGCGGTAAAAGCCAAAATGGCGGCGATCAAAAGCTACACCAACACGGCCAACGTGCCGGAAGGCCCGCTGGTGAAAATGGCCAAGCTGGGCGTGGTGATTGAAAAATGGTCGAACGAGCAGCAGCTCATCGGCACGGCCATTCAATGCTGGACTTCGCTAGAGGAGTTTTACGGCGTGGTCCCCTGCACCATCATGAGCATGTCATCGAACAGCCTGATTCCCAGCGCGTGCGAAACCGACGTTACCGGGCTGATTGGCATGTTGGCGCTAACGGCCGCTGCTGGCAAGCCCGCCGCGCTGTTGGATTGGAACAACAACTACGGCACCGATCCGAACATGGGCGTGGTGTTTCACTGCTCCAACTTGCCCAAGGATTTTTTCAGCAGCCAGAAGATGGATTACCAGGAGATCATCGCCGGCACGGTGGGCAAGGAAAACACGTTTGGCACGATTGTCGGGAAAATTGCCCCCGGGCCGTTCACGTATTGCCGTGTGTCGACCGACGATTTAACCGGAAAAATTCGCACGTATGTGGGCGAGGGCACGTTCACCGATGACAAGCTGAATACCTTTGGCGGTTACGGCACCTTCCGCGTGGAGCGGCTGCAAGAATTGCTGCAGTTTATTTGCCGCAATGGTTTTGAACACCACGTGGCGGCCACGAAAGTTTCCGTCGGCGAAGCAGTGTACGACGCCATGAGCACGTATTTGAAGTGGGATGTATATCGGCACGTTTAAGGCATGTCACGATTATGGAAAGAGCATTGGGAATCGGCGGATTCTTCTTTCAAGCTAAAAACCCTGATGTCCTGAGTCAGTGGTATTTGGAACACTTTGGGGTATTGCCCGTCCCTGCAAGTTACGATCAGCCCGCGTGGCAGCAAGAAGCGGGGACGACTGTGTTCGCGCCGTTTCCAGCAGATACCAAATATTTTAGAGACGCAAAGCAATCGTGAAAGATCAACTTCGCGTACAAAATTTGGACGCAATGATTGCGCAGCTCCGGGCTGCCGGAATCGAGGTAGAAGTTGATCAAGAAGAGTATCCGAACGGACGGTTTGCTCGATTGAGCGATCGGGAAGGAAATCCCATTCAAATTTGGCAACCAAAGTGAGATCGATTATGCCTCACTACACCATCGGGCTCGATTACGGCACCGGTTCCGTGCGGGCCGTATTGGTAAACACCACGGGCGAGGAAGTCGCGGCCAGCGTGTTCGATTATCCGCACGGCGTGGCCGGCGTGGTGATTAGCGACCGTGATCCAAATTTAGCCCGGCAGCATCCGCGCGATTACGAAGCCGGAGCCGAAGCTGCGGTGAAAGGCGTCCTGAAGGAAGGGCGCGAAAAAAAAGGTGTCAAGCCCGAGGAGATTATCGGCATTGGTGTCGATACGACGGGGAGCACGCCGTTGCCGGTGGATGCTGGCGGGATGCCGCTGGCGTTCGACAAACGCTTTGAAAACGATGTCAATGCGCTGGCGTGGCTGTGGAAAGATCACACCTCGCATGCTGAGGCGGAGGAAATTACCGCCACGGGAAGCAAGCAACACCCGGAATATCTGGCGAAAATCGGCAATCGCTATTCGTCGGAATGGTTCTGGGCGAAAATTTTGCACTGTGCCCGAGTGGCGCCGGCGGTGTTCGATGCCGCGGCCAGTTGGGTGGAAATTGCCGATTGGATTCCGGCCCTGCTGTGCGGCACTGTATCATCCGGCGACGGCACGCTGCAGCCGAACAAAGTGCGGCGCGGAGTTTGTGCTGCCGGGCACAAAGCATTTTTCAACGCCCGCTGGGGTGGCTATCCCGATGTGGAATTCCTCAAGGCGCTGGATCCGCGATTAGAAAAAGTGCGCAAATCGCTACCCGAAAAAGTTTACACCGTGGCCGATGCCGCCGGCGCGCTCTCAGAAACATGGGCCGAGCGCCTCGGTTTGAAAGCCGGCATTCCCGTCGCCGTGGGAGCGTTCGACGTGCATTTGGGCGCCGTCGGCTCAGGCATTGCGCCGGGCACGCTCGTGAAAATCATGGGCACTTCCACCTGCGATTTGGCGATTGTTCCCACCAGCGAAAAAATTGCCGACGTGCCGGGCATTTGCGGCATTGTCGATGGTTCCGTGCTGCCGGGATTTTATGGTTTGGAAGCGGGGCAATCGGCCGTGGGGGACATTTTCAATTGGTTTGTGAATGTACTGCAGCCGGGTGGCACAACCGAGGCCGATCATGCCAAGCTTTCCAAAGCGGCGGCGGCGCTGCGGCCGGGAGAATCGGGCCTCTTGGTGCTCGATTGGCACAATGGCAATCGCACGGTGCTGGTCGATCAACGATTGACGGGACTGATTGTGGGGCTCACGCTCCATTCCAGCCCGGCGGAAATTTATCGCGCACTGATCGAAGCCACGGCGTTTGGGGCCCGCGTGATTATGGAGCGCTACGAAGAATACGGCTGCCCGGCCAAGCGGATTGTAAACGGCGGCGGCATCGCAGCGAAAAATCCGCTGGCCATGCAAATTTACGCCGACGCCATGGGCCGGCCCCTTTCGGTCACCCGCAGCCAGCAAACCTGCGCGCTGGGATCGGCTATTGCCGGAGCCGTGGTGGCCGGAAAGAAAGCGGGCGGTTTCGATAACTTTGCCGACGCCATTGCCGCTATGGCCAGCCCGGCCGATCGTACATTTACCCCGCAACCGGCCGCCGTGGCGGTTTACAACAAGCTGTACAAGCTGTATCGCCGGCTGCACGATTCTTTCGGCGTGGCCGGGCATAACGACATGCTGGGTGATATGATGAAGGAATTGTTGAACATTCGAGACGCGGTGAAGCGGGGATGAAGGCGGCCAGCGCGCTCCGCTAGCGCGTCTAAACGGGCCACTAGTTCGATATTTATTCACGATTGACCGCTGCAGCGCGACCAACGGTCGCGGCTTTATATATGCCCTTTGATGACCTGAAATGCGCTGTGCTGGATGTGAATGTGGCGCTGGTGAAATCGGGCCTGGTCGTACTCACCTGGGGCAATGCCAGCGGGGTTGATCGAAAAGCCGATGGCGGCCGTGGCGTCATGGCCATCAAACCCTCGGGCGTGGATTACGACAAGCTGCAGCCGGACGACATGGTGATTGTCTCGCTGGCCAGCGGCAAAGTGATCGAAGGGACGAAGCGCCCCTCGTCCGATACAATGACGCACCTGGAACTGTACCGCGAGTTTGGCAACATTGGCGGGATTGTGCACACGCATTCGTTCCATGCCACAGCGTTTGCTCAAGCGTGCGTGGAAATTCCTTGCCTCGGCACAACCCATGCCGACCATTTTTACGGCACCGTGCCGGTCACGCGCGAATTGACGGCGGAAGAAATCAACACCGATTACGAATTGAATACCGGCAAAGTGATTGCGGAACGATTTCGCCAGGACGGAATCAATCCCGACGAAGTACCGGCGGTATTGGTGGCCAGCCACGCGCCGTTTGTGTGGGGCAGCACGCTGCAGAAGGCATTGGAAAACGCCATCGCGCTGGAATATGTGGCCGGCATGCAGGTGGAGGCGATGCAGATGAATGCGAAAGTCAAAGCCATTTCGCAAACGCTGCTCGATAAGCATTTTCTGCGCAAACATGGCCCGGCGGCCACTTATGGCCAAGCGGAATTAAAATCGAAGTAAATCCCATGCGCCGTGTACTACGCCATTTGCTTTTTGCTGCCGTGCCTTTTTTTTTGGTGCTGCCGGCCCTGGCCCAAGAGACAACGTCGAAACCCGCCCCTGCCCTGCCCTTTCATCAGTGGGCGCAAACACCGCCGATGGGTTGGAATAGTTGGGATTGCTTCGGCGCTGCCGTGAATGAAGCACAAACCAAAGAAAACGCAGATTACATGGCCGAGAAGTTGGCTTCGCACGGCTGGCAATACGTGGTAGTCGACATTCAATGGTACGAGCCGCAAGCGAAAGGTTTTAGTTACCGCAGAAATGCCAAGCTGGAAATGGACGAGGATGGCCGCTTGTTGCCGGCGCCCAATCGCTTTCCCTCGGCAGCCGGTGGCGCAGGCTTTAAGCCGTTGGCCGATTATGTGCACAGCAAAGGCTTGAAGTTCGGCATTCATTTGCTGCGTGGCATTCCGCGGCAGGCGGTTGAAGCCAACACGCCAATTTTGGGAAGCGATGCCCATGCGGCGGACATTGCCGACAAGCAGCACCCTTGTCCTTGGAACGGTGACATGTGGGGCGTCGACATGACCAAGCCCGGCGCGCAGGAATATTACAATTCGGTGTATCAACTCGTGGCTTCGTGGGATGTCGATTTTGTGAAGGTGGACGATCTCAGCCGGCCGTACGATCGCAACAAGCCGGAGATCGAAGCCATTCGCAAAGCCATCGACAACACGCATCGGTCGATGGTGCTCAGCACTTCGCCGGGCGAAACGCTGCTGAGCGAGGCCGATCATGTGGTGGCGCACGCCAACATGTGGCGAATCAGCGACGATTTTTGGGACAACTGGCGGGCGCTGAAATCGCAATTTCAGCGCTGCAAAAACTGGGCGCAATATACCGGCCCGGGACACTGGCCCGACGCCGATATGCTGCCGTTCGGTCAGGTGCGCGTGGGGCAGCGAAATCCTGGAACGCGGTTTACGCACGACGAGCAAACGACGGTGATGACGCTGTGGTCGATTTGCCGCTCGCCGCTGATAATCGGCTCGAATTTGCCTGCGAACGATGATTTCACGCTATCGCTGCTCACCAACGACGAAGTGCTCGCCGTCGATCAACACAGCAGCGGCGGGCACGAGCTGTTTCGCAAGGATGATTTAATTGCCTGGAGCGCCGATGTGCCGGATAGCGGCGATAAATACCTGGCGCTATTCAACGCGCAAGATGCTAAACCGGACAGCGACAAGCAGGATAGCGCCAAATCGGACGGTGACAAAACCGGCCAGGAAATTACGGTTGATTTGACGGCGCTTGGCTTTTCTGGTCCTTGCCAGGTGCGCGATTTGTGGCGGCACGCGTCGCTGGGCGCTTTCACGGGTAAGTTTGCGGCAACCATTCCCTATCACGGCGCGGGCTTGTTTCGCGTGGCTGCCGACATGCAGAAAGTCGGCGAAACAAAATCCAATGAGCCTAACGCCGTGGCGAGCAAGCAAAATCAATTGCCGGCTTTTCCAGGCGCCGAAGGCTTCGGGGCGCTGGCCACCGGCGGGCGCGAAGGCACGGTTTATCATGTTGCCAATCTGAACGATTCCGGCCCGGGCTCGTTGCGAGATGCCGTGAGCAAAGGCAATCGCATGGTGGTGTTCGATGTGGGCGGATATGTGGAACTGGAATCGCCGCTGTCGGTGGCGAGCAACATCACGCTGGCCGGACAAACCGCGCCGGGCGATGGCATTGGCACAAAAAACTATGAAGCGTCATTCTCTGGCTCGCAGAACATCATTGTCCGTTATATGCGTTTTCGGCAGGGAGAAACGCCGAAGCAAGATAAAAAATGCGCCGTTAATATTCATCAGGGGCACAACATGATTTTCGACCACGTGTCGATTCAGTACGGCCGCTGGGATACCATCGGCATGACGGAAAGCGCAAATATCACCATGCAAAATTGCATCATTGGCCCGGGCATCGCCCCGCAGCGGTTCGGCTGCTTGTGCGAAAGCGACGGCGTGACGTTCAGCCACGATCTGTGGATCAGTAACCACGGGCGCAATCCCAAGAGCAAAGGCAAAGTGCAGTTCATCAATAATGTGGTTTATAATTGGAACGTGGGCGGTTATGACCTGGCTCATTCGGCGGGCGTCAGTTATCACGAACTGCTGGACAACAGTTTTATTCGCGGGCCGGCGACGGGAAATCATGGCCCGTGGTACCAGGCGAACAGCAACGACCAGGTGTTTGCCCAGGGGAACGTGCTGGATGGGCAGCCGCTGGAAAATCCGGCCGGCGTGACCATGCTACAGGCCGATTGGGCCAAGCCTATCGCGCCGGTCACGGTGGACACGGCCGAAAAAGCGTACGAGAAAATTGTGACCGACTGTGGATGCTCGCTGCATCGGGATGCGGTCGATCGGTATTTAATTCAAACGCTGACCAGCAAAACGGGAAAGCTGCTCAACAGCCAGGTTGATCTGGCCGGCGAAGTGGGCGGCAACGGCTTTGGTGAACTTCAAGGTGGCGCCGCTCCAAAAGATTCCGATGCCGATGGCATTCCCGATGCTTGGGAAACCGCCCACGGACTGAACTCCAACGATCCGGCCGATGGCAGCAAGCTTGCCGCAAGCGGTTACACGAATTTGGAAGAGTATCTCGACAGCCTGGCAGCGCCTGGAAGTGTTCGACCAGCCCGATGAAGCTGTTTAAGGGCCAGGGCAAGCAACCGGATGAGCTTGGGCCGGCATCTGACTTTTGCGGCCGATCCAATGCTTGCACAGCGAGAGAAGTTGGGCTTTGTTTATCGGTTTGGGGGTATAGTCGTCGCAACCGGCTTCCAGGCACTTGTGGCGATCTTCTTCCATGGCATGCGCCGTGAGCGCAATAATGGGAGTGGTGTAGCCGTGCTCGCGCATGGTGCGCGCCAGCGTGTAGCCATCCATTTCCGGCATTTGCATATCGGTTAGCAACAGGTCGTATGGGAGCGGCGCATCGGGCTGGCCCGACTCGGTTTTCTCCAACATGGCCAGCGCGACGCGGCCATTGCTGGCAATATCGATTTCCATGCCCGCCTTGCGCAAATAGAAAGCGATGAGCAACTGATTGTCGGGCCCATCTTCGGCCAGCAGCACGCGGCCGCGCAGGGACTGCGGTGCAACTGGCTTTGTTGCGGTAATTTGTGCGCGTTCCAGCTTCGATGTCCAGGCCGCATTCGCCGCCGCGCGCAACGGCAATTGAATCCGAAACAACGAGCCCGCGCCGGGCATGGTGCGCTCCAAGCTGATTTTACCCCCCATCAATTGCGCCAGCCGACGGCAAATGGCCAGGCCCAGCCCCGTGCCGCCGAAGCGGCGCGTCACGCTATTGTCGGCCTGGTTGAACGGTGTAAATAACCACGTTGTTTGCTCCGGCGTCATTCCCAGGCCGGTATCTTCAATATCGACGTGTAATTGTGCGTCCGCATCTTTTCCCACCACGGTGGCCGTAATTTCCACGCGGCCTTGCTCGGTGAATTTGACGGCGTTGCCCGCCAGGTTCAGCAGAATCTGCCGCAGCCGAGTGGGATCGGTGCGGATACGCGTGGGCACCGGCGTGGCCAAGCGAACCTCTAAGCTCAAGCCTTTGCCGACGGCGCGCGAACGAATGAACGCCTCGATTTCATCCAGCAGATTCGGCAAATTGCATTCCACTTCCTCCAGTTGCAGTTTGCCGGCCTCGATTTTTGAAAGATCCAAAATGTCATTGACCACGGTTAGCAAATGCTCGCCGGCGCGTTTAATGGTGGCGACATTTTCCACCCGCCGGGCTTGGTCGTGCGGCTCGTTGTCGGGTTCCAGCAATAAATCGGTGTATCCCAAAATGGCGGTGAGTGGAGTGCGAATTTCGTGACTCATGTTCGCCAAAAATTCGCTTTTGGCGCGATTGGCGGTCAGCAGCGAGTTCACGGCCGCATTTTTCAGCTCTTCGTAAATTAGCGTCAAAGTGTAAATGACTACCGTGATTCCTATCGCCGCCGCCAATCCCCACAGGGAAAGCTGATTCGCATCGAGCGGCATTGCCGCCGACCAGTGGGAACGTTGTTCGATATACAACACGGGCGCGACGGCCAACGTGGCGGCCAGCCACAGAATACCGTAGCGGTAGCCTAACATCATCGTCGACAGGACCGGTATGGCGACAAACCAACCGACGGCAGGCGAGTTAATTCCTCCGCTGGCGATGCACAAATAGGTTAGCAAAACATACAAAATCAGCGCCATCAAATTTCCTGACAGCCTGATCGAGCCCAACCAGCGCATGAGTCCGAGATTCACCAAGCCCAGTGCCGCCGCCACCAGAATGCAAATTGCCAGTGGCGCCAGTTGCAGCGCTAAATACAAGCCTGCGAAAACCGGCGCCCAAATAATCAGAGCGAAGGTGAATGCCACGATTAGCCGGGCACGGCGCTGGGTGTCGACTCCGCCGCTGCGAAGCGCCTCGGGAATTTGCCAATCGACCAATCGAGAGAGGAAAAACATGAGTTGCTGCGCGATTTAATAGCCATTCAGCCAATCGGCGCTAGCAAAAAGCCACCCCATGGGCGCAGTTTGATCGCCGATCGACAGCCCATAAGAAAATATAGGCCACAATTTATTCCCCAAATGGAGGGGTATTTTGCGTTGAGTCTGCCACCTAAATCGCCTGGGCGGCAATGGCCGCCTGGTTCACATCGGGGGCGGGCCCAATCAGTCGGCCGGCGGGGGCGTTTCGGTTGGTAAAGTCGCGGATCGGGCCCAATTCGACGAGTATGTGAGATTTATTCGTAATTTTGCCAGAGGGTTTACGATTACTTACAGGGCCGTGGGCCGGGCGTTTCCATCACCGAAGTATCGCGAGGAAACTAGTGGGGTGGGAACGATAATCCGTGGGGGTTTGCCAGGTTGAACGGCCTGTAGTTGGGATGCCGAAGTTCGCAGTTTAGCGCGCCGGCGGAGTGGGATCATCTTTCGGGCGATTCCTGCCTAGAGGGGGATGCTCCAACGCTGTGGGGCCAATCGCAGATTGCGTGAACCGGAATGGTGTGAGCTGGAAGGAATCAAAAGCCATCGGTCGCAAAGTCGATGTGGAATTTGCGAGCGAGCTACAACCATAGCCATGGGCGAATTTATGTTGTGCTTTTATCGAACTTGTGTTCGGCGCCGTCGGACCGCTTTTACTTTGGTCGAGCTGCTGGTGGTGATTGCCATCATTGGCATTCTTATTGCGCTATTGCTGCCGGCGGTTCAAGCGGCGCGAGAAGCAGCCCGAATGAATGAATGTAAAAATCATCTCAAGCAAATTGGTCTAGCAGTGCAAAACCACGTCAGCACCGAAGGATTTTTCCCGACCGGAGGCTGGGGATTCGATTGGGTTGGTGATCCGAATCGCGGATACGATAAGCGGCAGCCGGGAGGCTGGGCGTTCAATCTGCTGACGTTCTTAGAAGAAAAGGCCGATCACGATCTCGGCCTGGGCGCCAGCTATAACGGCTCTAACACCGGGCCGTTGAGCGTAAAGCTCGGTCAAATGATGGGGCAAGGATTGCCGGTATTTTTGTGCCCTTCGCGGCGCACCGATTCCACAACCTTTTTCATTTCGCCGACATCAACGACCATAACCACCGCTAACGGGAATGCAAGCCACGGCGATGTCAAAGACCAATTCTATAATGTCGCGGGTAATTTAGTACCCACTAATGTCTGCCGGGGTGATTATGCCATTAACGCCGGTGACGGCAGCGCTAACCAAGGGGGCGCAAATCCGAACAGCGTAACCACGATGGATAGTTTTACCACCTGGGACAGTACCGATGACGCCACAACCAAAATGTACTGCAATGGCATCTCGTATTACCGAAGCATGGTGCGATTAAAGCAAGTGACCGACGGCTTAACGCATACATATTGTGTGGGCGAGAAGTTTTTATATGTCGACCAATGGATGACTGGCGACGACCCGGCTGACGATGAATTCTTGCTGACCGGCTGGGATAACGATTTGTATCGGACAGCAGGATGGAGCTACGTTAACAACGGCCAACCTAAGCCGACCGATAAGGCGGTCAATGTACCCCAAGCTGATGTGAAGTCGACTGTGCTTCTGTCGAACAGCGAGGGCAACATTTGGGGCAGTGCGCACGTGTCCGGTTTCAACATGGTGTACTGCGACGGCTCGGTCCACACGATTCCTTACACCATCGACTTAGTAGTCCACCGGTTGCTCCACAACCGTGCGGACGGCGTTAGCTTTAGCGGTAAAGACAACTTCTGAACGATATTTCTCGTCTGCGGTCAGGTAATTCCTGAGTGAGCAACCCGGTAGTGCGGCCGATCAATGGACCGGCGGGGCAGTAACCGCAGTGGCGGTCGTCGGTTTGTCGAATAAGTGAACGACCGGCAATGCGCGGTGATCGGCGTCGAACATGCCGCGGCTGGCGACGCCTCCTTTGCCGACGGCCGGCTCCCACCAAAACACGCCTTTGCCCAGGCCGTGCGGCGTCTCTTTCACCGCTTGATTAACGGCTTCCAGAAATTGCCGCTGGCCTGCGGGCGTTTCGGGGTAAGGGCCAGGCTTATCGCGGTATTCGGCCGTTCGCCAGTTGTAAGCGGCTTCCACCACGTAAATATCTTTGTGATAGGTTTCGGCCATGAAGTTCAAATTCTTGCGCAAGTCGTCAAGGCTGCCGTGCCACCATGGATAATACGATTGGCCGATCACATCGAACGGCACGCTATACTCCTGGCACTTATCGAAAAACCATTTGGTTCCTTTTTGATCGCCGCCACGATCAATGTGAATCATGATCAGCGGCATGGGCGCATCGCCGCGGCCGGCATCGACGCCCCGAATGCCCGCTTTTAGCAAATCGGCAAAGTTGCTCCAGTTATTGGGCAGCCGTCCATCGGGCCACAACATGCCGCCGGTAATTTCGTTGCCAATTTGGACCATGTCAGGCAAGGCCTCTGCTTGACGGAAGGCGGCAATGCAATCGCGAGTGTAAGCGAACACCGCATCAGTAAGCTCTGCGTGCGACATTTTCTCCCAGGCCTTGGGAATGAATTGCTTTTGCGGGTCGGCCCAGGTATCGGAGTAGTGAAAATTCAACAGAAATTTGTAACCCAGCGCCTTGGCTTGCTTGGCCAGGGCCAGCGTGTACTGCAAATTGTTGGGCAGCCGCGAGGGCGTGTGAAACAGCCGCAAGCGAATCCAGTTGTAACCATGATCTTTGAACAGTTGCAGCACCGGCTTAGGCTGGTCGCCGTCTTTGAAAACCATGCCGCTTTGCTCCGCCTGGGCTGACGACGAAAGATCGGCGCCGATGGCATATTCGTTTTCGCCGGCGCAGCTTACACCTGATTTGAAACAGCATTCGGCCAATCCCAGCACCAGCACGCAAATTAAACAAAACCGCCGGGTTCGCATCATTGGTCAAGGCTCACTTGCTGGCCGTCGTGGCGGTTGGCTAGATTTTTAAGGACCCCAAGATCTGTAGTTGCGCTTAGAAAGTGAGCTGATCCGTCGGCCATGCAAAAACTGCAGCCGTTGAAATGCTTGCTGCCGAAGCTCAAATCGTTGTGTTTGGAAATCTTCGGCGCATTGTAACCGACCTGCGGATTCAGATCGCTGGGTTGCACACTAGCACCCGTAATGCCGTAATAAACATTGACCGCATTAATCATCCAGAAACCTTCGGCAGTCGCGGCCGGGGGACCCATAGTATTTTTCAGATCTGCATCATGATCAACGAACCCCGGGTAATTTCCCCATACCTCCGCTCCTGCGTACCAGCCCGGTGGAACATAACCTAGCTTGGAACTATAATCCCACGAGCATTCGCCAATTAATAACGTTTTGCTGGTGCCGTCGCTAACGTCGCTGATGCGAACCTTGCTGGCCGGATACATGACGCCGTTGGTGGCGATGCCGCCGCGCCAAGTTGGCTGAGGTGGATAGGTGGGCCCGCCGAAAGCAGTGGGCAAACAACCGGTTAACTCCCAGGGCGGATTTCCCGGGCATGTGTCAGCGAACTTGCCGCCCATCACGGCATAGTAGTGGGCGCGCTCTGGACCCGTCGTGAGCGTGCCGGCAGCTGGTCCGGAGATGCCGGAGAACATGATGATTGGTTCGTTGTAGTCCTGCGAGGGGCACTTCACAAATGGAATCACCGTGGTGGGCACGCCTTGGTCGACATTTGGTGAAATATCCCACCGGAACGTGAAATTGATCAAGTCGTGAAGCGCCTTATCCTCCATGTACGGCGTGACAATGGCAATAAATCCATAGGGACCTACGTGGTCGCTGCCGTTTTCGTCGTAGAGCGCGGAGGGAAAGTGTTTTTTCGTTGACTCGTAATTCAGGCACGCCAAGCCCAACTGGCGAATAGAATTCAAACATTGTGTGCGGCGTGCTGCTTCCCGTGCCGCTTGGACGGCCGGCAGCAATAGCGCAATGAGAATGCCAATAATGGCAATCACCACCAGCAGTTCGACCAGCGTAAAGGCCGGTCGCGCATTTCGGTGTGTGTTTGTTGCTGGTCTCTTCATGAGCCAGGCCTTATCAAAAAGACCTTGTCAAAAAAGGCCCCCGGCGCCGCAGGCACGCCAGGAGCGGGGGGAGATTGATCGGCGAACTTCCGCACACTGCTTGCGCGTGTGGACTTATCGTTCCGCAGAAAGTTGGCACACTTGTGGCAATTGCAAACGGTTTTTTTGTACGCGCCGGCCATACAGTACAAAGGCAACTGCGGCCCATGCCGAGAGTGCCAGACTGCCCGGCTCCGGAACTCCGGCAAGCGAGCCTTGGCCACTTTGCAGTGCGTTCAGCATGCCTTGCAGGTCGGTGTTGTTAACGACGCCATCGCCGTTGAAATCGCCCATGGCCTTGATGTCGTCCGGGCTTAAGCCATGGGCCGAATCAAATCCGCTGAGATTAATCAGCGCCTGTTCCATGGCCGCTATGTCGCTGGAGTCGAAATGACCGTCGCCGTTGAAATCGCCTTGTTTGGGAGTGAACGTGAAAGTGGTGGTGAAGTCGACGTCGCCATAGTAGGGGCCGAATGTGGAAAGCGAGGTGTTGTCCGTGCTAAAGAAATTACTGGCCGCTTTGAATTGATCGCCGAAATGCTGAGTCGTGCCGTCGTTATAATCACGGCGATAACCGTAATCGTGCGAGGGAACGTACTCTGTCCAATCACCATTCGTACCGACCGCGGATGCACCTGTTGCCGATCCGTCGCTAAGCGATCCATCTGGCGGATCTTGCACCTGCGTGTAGTTGGTTATGAGCACTGGAGTAAAAACCGGTGTTAGCGTGCCGCCGTTATTGTTGACGAAAATCGCTGCGTAATCGGGCGATTCGAACACGGGCAGACCATTCTGATCGTACGTACCACGACCATATGTCAGGGGAAGATTGCTAAACGTAAAATTGATGGGCGCGCCAACGGCGTAATTTGCGCTGGTTACATTCAGCGTGTTTGACGAAAGACCAACGACCGCTGCATCGGTGCTGCTAAAGCTATGGGTCGTGGGATCCAACGCAATGAAATAGTTACTGACAATGGCCAGTTGAACATTGGCAGCATCCGCCAACCCCGACTTATAAAATTGAAATTGGGTTAGGTGGGCGGTAGAGCCGGTGGCGCCGGTAACGCCAAACCCGCTGGCGCCAGTTCCCAGAGAAAAACCTTGGGCGTACATGCCTCCACCACCCCAATTGCCGTCGCCCGTAAACGAGGATGTTCCGGTGGCGGCTGTGGCCGACATGTTTCCAGCCAGCGGTATCGCTAGCGCGAGGAGAATCGCTGATAATTTCAGCATCCGAAGCATATGCCGCCTCCTAGAATTGCCTCTTCGAGTAGCGGTCGTGAAGTTCCGTGTAAGTTTTTAGGAGCCTTAGCGACACACTCGGCGCCGGGCAGCGAGTGCCAGCACACCGAATCCGCCTAGTGCCAGAATGATGGAACTAGGTTCGGGAGCGGCAGTGTATGACAGGGTTGCCAAAAAATTAGCGTCACCGGCGTACGAATAAGCACTGAAGAAACCACCGCTGATGGAATTGCTTGTGGTGTAATTGAATTGAGAATCAGTGCCGTAATTTGGCACGGGATGGAAATCTCCACCGCCTTGGTCGGCGTAATTAGCGTCCAATGTTGACACCAGGACCGGGGTCAAGGCACCACCGGCACCCACGTTGACAAAATAGGCGGCGTAATCGGTCCCGTAGCTGAGCTGGAGATTGTTGAAAGTGAAGGTGATCGCATCGCCGGTTGCCAAGCTCGCGGTGCTGGCAATGGTATTGGTGGAAATGCCCACAAACGGACCGGAGCTTTCCGTCATGTTGGGAATGGTCGGACTGCCAGAATAAATGTTGTTGATGATTGCCAGTTGGATGTTGGCGGCGGAATCAGCATTGCCGGATTTGAAGAACTGAAACTGCGTAAGATAGACCGGGTCGCCGTTGTTCAGGCCGCTGGGGGCAGTGCCGCTGGGCCCGATAAGCGAAGTATTGAAGCCTTGGACATAGTCAGTATTCCAGTGGCCTCCTGCGGTATCGCCGAGAGTGTAAGAATCTGCTAGTGCGGAAGTGGTGCAGGCGAAAAGGGAAAGAACAATTAGTCCGCCAAGGGCCGGAAAGCGGTGGAAGCTGAGGGACATGAGTCGCGACTCCGGGTGCAAAAACGATGGAAGGAAATGGCAAACACGGTGCCTCGTGCCTCTGCTGTCCCGTGAGTATCCGACTTCGCTGAGGACGATTGGTCAGGGTGCCAACGGACAACCAACAAGTTGCCGCCGTTCCCCCGAATAATCGCCCGCGATTGGCCTGAAATAGCCTGCCGTTACTAAAGTTCCCCTCTGCGAACGGAACCTTAACCAAAATCTGGCAAATAATTTGGACCGAGCATCGCGCGAAGCGGTCGGCCAACTACGGCAGGGACAATCGGGGCGGCGGCTGAGGAGCCGGACTTTGAAGACGGTTCTTTATACCAACGACGTAAATTGCTAACCCATAAGAGTTTAACGTGGTGCGAAACCGCGGCGTCCATTGAACGGCCCTGTCCTTGTGGCGCAGAGCCTATGCCGATAGTTTGGTCCGGCGATGGCTGGACCAGCGAATTGTATTGGAAAATGGTCGATTGCACGCTTAATTGCCACAGATTCTAAGTAAAGATTTACGCCGACCGGGTAAGGGTAATAGGGCCGATTATTGCCTCCCTAGAGCAGCAGGCCAAATACCGATGGTTTCGGACGCACCGCACGAAGAAGGAACCTCGCCGCAGAACAGTGCCGTGCGCGAACTTGCGCGCTTGTGGGTGCAATCGCAACCAATCATTTCAGCCTACGTGACGGCCAATGTGTTGGATGTGCATCATGCGGAGGACCTGGTTCAGGAAGTGGCCCAAATCGCGGCGGAAAAATATTCGACGTTCGATCGCAACCGTTCGTTTGTTTCCTGGGCCTTGGGAATTGCCCGAAATCGCGTGTTGAAGTATTACCGTTCCCGGGCCCGCGACCGGTTGGTGCTTAGTGAGACTGCGTTAACGAAGTTGGAGCAGGCGTTGGAACAAGTGGGGCACGAAGCGGAAGACCGGCGCGCGGCGTTAAAGACGTGCCTGGAAAAAATCCAAGGCCGACGGCGGGAAGTTTTGGAATTGCGCTACAGCCAAAATGCAAAGGTGGCCGACATTGCCCAGCGGTTTGGCATGTCGAGTGACGGAGTATTTGTCATGCTGCACCGCATTCGCACGGTGTTGTATGGATGCATCCACCGTCAACTGGCAAAAGGAGCAGGCTGAAGATGTCGGCCGAATCAGAATTCGATCTCCTGCTAAGCCGTTACCTCGATGGAACGGTAACTGCCGACGAATTGGCGCGTTTAGAATCGCGCCTGCTCAGCGACAATGAATTCGCCCAATATTTTTCGCGCTGGTGCCTGCTGCATCGGCAAATTTCGGAGTTGTTCACCGAAAGCGCGTTGCATGAGATTATGGATCAGTTCGCTCAAGGCGCTCCGGGCTTGTCGAAGCGGGCATTTTCGCAATTGACTGCCGCCTCGAAGAAGCAAACATCGGGCGCGAAGAACCTGTTGTTTTCCGACGAGCGTGCCCGGCGCGATGCTTCGTCCCTGCGGTTCATTTCTCGCCGCTGGTGGCTGGCCGGCGCAGCTGCGGCCGTGCTGCTGGGCCTCACCGCGTGGGTTTTTCGTCAACACACCAATTCCTGGCTCAGCGAAGTGCCTACCGCCCGCGATGTCGATAATACCGACGTTGTGGCCACGTTAACGCAATTAGTCGACGGAGTTTGGCAGCCGCGCGCGACCGAGTTTCACCCGGGTCAATTGCTTAGCAAGGGGAGCCACATCGCGCTGCATTCGGGGATGGCCAAAGTAACGTTTGAATGCGGTGCGGAGGTAGTGTTGCAAGGTCCGTGTGAATTTGTCGCTGAAAGCCAGATGGTGGGCGTGTTGCGATCGGGCAAAATAACCGCCAACGTTCCGCATCGGGCATTTTCGTTCGCCATTCGCTCGCCGGGGGTCGATTTTGTCGATTTGGGAACTGCGTTTGGCATCAGTGTGGGTTCTAATGGCCGCACCGAATTGCACGTGTTCGAAGGGGAAGTGCTCTGCAGCCAGGCGAGAAAGGAATCGACCGAGCACAGCGACGTGATTCACGTCACTGCCGACAACGCCATGCAGTTCCAGTTGCCCAGTGGCCAATCGAGCGACATCGCCTTCGACAAGCAACAGTTCGCGCTGCTGATGGCAGTTCGACGCACGGCCGCAGCGCCTTCCAAGCTGCTGGTGCCCAGCAAGCTGGCGCTGTGGTTGGCCGCCGATGCCGCCGTGCAGATCGATTCCCACCAGCGCGTGGTCACTTGGCCCGATATTTTGTACGGCGACAATCGATCGGGAGAAGACGCCACGCAAAACGAGGAATCGGCCCGGCCGTTATTGGTGCCCGAGGCACTCCATGGGCATCCGGCCGTGCGGTTCGATGGCAAATCGAATTATTTAGTCACTACGCCGCTGGAAACCACCGACGATCAAACAGTGCTGTGCGTGTGCCAGTTTTCGTCGCAGTCTTACGATCCAAAGCGCCGGTGGGGAGGCCAAATTTTGAATTATGACGGCCCGCCAAGCCGCGAGGCAAATGGCTTCCTAAGCAACACATTGCACCCCGGCGTGTTGCAAATTGGCGAGCCGCTGCTGGCCGAGGAGTTCAAGCCGACCCTATTGACCGGGCAAGTATTTGCGGGTTTTGTCGGCAGCGCGACGGTTGAATCGGGCCGGGTCGATGCGCCGCAAGTGGGGGCCGATGTGCCCGTTGTGGTTTCGTATGTGTACGACTATTCGCACGGCCAGTCGAAAATGTTTATCAATGGCGAAAACTGCGGCGAAGCCAAGGCTTTCGCGCCGCAAGCCATTACTTCGCGCAAAATCATTGGTCGACACGCTTGGAAGGAGCTGTTCTTTCATGGCGATTTGGCGGAACTGCTGATTTACAACAAAGCGTTGTCGCCTAAAGAGCTTGCCGATACCACAGCCTATTTGACCGACAAATATTCCATTTCAATCGCGGATAACAACACCGCAAAATAGCAGAGTTTTGCCGGGGCGAGGCAGTTTTTGGGAATGCGGGCGGAATGAGGAGCGTGAAGGGGGAAATGCGTGCGATGGCTGCTTCGGGTGAAACCGTTTCTGATCGATTTAGACTCGATGCGTTTGCGCAAGTTCGATGGCACAAACGAGCCGCGATAGGCTGCATACTTTGCTGCATGCTCTTAAACTGCTCTCGGCTTACGCTGGGTGCGTACCCATTTTATGTCGGCGGCGACATTTCGCTGGAAACGTTCATGCAGCAGCAGAATATTACGTTTACACAAAACAACGTCGCGGCGCCTTTGGATCAAATCATGTACGACAGCGGGGCGAACATGTTCCGGCTGCGAGTTTTTGTGAATCCGCCAACAACCTATACCAATGCCAACACAGGCGCCATTCAAACTACTGCCTACGACATCACGCTGGCCCAACAAATTAAAGCCGACGACCCGGGTGCGAAGATTTTGTTGGATTTCCATTACTCCGACACCTGGGCGGACCCCGGCCATCAAACCAAGCCCGTGCATGTTAACCAAGGACTAGGCTGGGACGCGGACACGACCTTGGCAGGATTAGAATCGGACGTTCAAACCTATACCCAGAATACATTAACGTCCTTCAAAAATGCCGGCGTGATGCCCGATATGGTGCAAATCGGCAATGAAACGACCGACGGCATGTTGTGGCAAACTGGAAGCTCGGGCGCCGCGGCCGTGGGCGGAAGAATTCTGTATCAAAATACTCCCTACTCAGGGCTGGGGCTGACCAACAACAAACCCACGCAGGCCCAAACCAACCAAAGCTGGAAGAATTTTGGCGGTCTGCTGAATGCGGCGATTGCGGGAGTACGGGATGCACAAAGCCTCGGCCAGCATATTCCCATTGCCCTGAGTATCGATAGTGGAGATATGAATGACCAGCCGCAATCTTTCTATAGCAATATTACGAGCGTGTCGCTGGGCAACGTGACCGATTTCGACGTGGAAGGGGTAGATTATTATCCGTCCAGCAATAATTCGCAGAAGTCGTTCAGCTTTTTGCAATCGAACCTGACAGCATTGGCGAATATCAACACTAACAACGGCACAAACATCAATCCTTCAAAACGGATCATGCTGTTGGAAACCGATTACCCGTACACAGGAACTGCGAATGGCGGAACGGAGCCGATTTCCACGTGGCCGGCGACGCAGGCGGGGCAAGAAGCGGAGTTGGCTGCCGTTCGGAATTTGATGCTGAGCTTGCCAGGGCACGATGGAGAGGGACTGCTGTATTGGTATCCAGAGGCGGTGCAAGTTCCCGGCTTTTTCATTAACAACGGCGGAACAACGGCCCTGTTCGGCAGCACCAGCAGCCATAATGCGTTGGCGGCCCTGAGCGCGTTTGCTCCCTTGCAAGGCGATTTCAACGGCGATGGCCAATTCAACAGCTCCGATATTCCGGCGATGCTTTCTGCGCTGACCAATTTAACCGCCTTTGAATCAACCAATAGCATCACGCAGCCTGAACTGCTTGATCTGGGCGATTTCAACCACGACGGCGTGGTCAACAATGCCGATCTGCAGGGAATGCTTAATGCCCTTTTGGCCGGCAGCGGCTCGACCAACCCCGTTCCAGAGCCCGCCCCGGTTTGGCTGCTGGCTATTTCGGCAACCGTTGCGTTGCGGAGCTGTCGCCGCCGAAGCAAAATGTAACGGGCCGATCCTCCCGTGCTTTCATCGTTCCTGTCTTCGCCAGTTAGTTGTGTTATGAATCGTACATTGTTCCGCAACCTGCCGATGGCCGTCACGCTGTTGGCCACTACGGCACATGCTCAATCTGATTTGCCTCCGAAGGCCGGCAGCGCGAGTAAAAACGAAATCGATATTCGCCACGCGCAAACGGAAGTTGTGCGCGGCCAATTGCACTTGGGAGGGCAAAACTCTCAGGGGAGTTCGATCGAATTCAACAGTTTATACATGCAAGAGAACGGGCAGCCGGTGTTGCCCGTGATGGGCGAGTTCCATTATGTGCGCACTCCGGCCGCAGAATGGGATGAATCGCTGAAAAAAATAAAGGCCGCCGGAATTAACATCGTTTCCACCTATGTATTTTGGAATCTGCACGAGGAAATCGAGGGGCAATTTGAGTGGACCGGCGACAAAGACCTGCGAAAATTTGTGCAACTGTGTGGCCAAAATGGCCTGCAAGTGATCGTGCGGCTAGGACCGTTTTGCCACGGCGAAATTCGCAACGGCGGCTTGCCCGACTGGCTGTACGGCCGACCGTTTAATGTGCGCTCCAATGACGCGCCTTATCTGCGCTATGTGGAACGCCTGTACGGCGAGATCGGCAAGCAACTTGTCGGTTTACTATTCAAAGATGGCGGCCCTGTCATTGGGTTTCAGCTCGAGAACGAGTTGCACCACTCGGCGGCGCCCTGGGCGTTTTCGTATCCCGGCCAGCCGCCGGAATGGACCAATGCCGACGAGCAGCGCTACTTCGCGCCCGGCGTTTCCACTGCAACGAAGAAAGATTCGTACGCCGAAGAGGGCCGCCAGCACATGGCCAGCTTGCTTGAGCTGGCGCATAAATGCGGCCTCGATGCGCCGCTGTACACGGCCACCGGCTGGGGCAACGCCGCGGTGGTGGAAAATGCCACGATTCCTGTCACTTCCGCGTATCCCTTTCCCACTTGGGAAAAGCCTACTCCTTCGCCACTTTATTTGTATCGCGATTTACACCAGCAGCCAGATTACTCGCCAGTCTCCTACCAGCCGCTGCACTATCCGTCGTTCGGCGCGGAGCTGGGGGGAGGAATTATGATCACCTACAGCCGCCGGCCGACGGTTTCGGCGCGTTCGATCGAATCGCTTGTGATTCGCGAACTAGGCGGCGGCGCCAATGCGATTGGTTATTACATGTTCCACGGCGGCGCCACGCCGCGCGGTAAAAAATCGTTCATGAGCGAAGAACCCTCCGGCGTGCCTAAAATCTCCTACGATTTCCAAGCTCCCATCGGAGAGTACGGGCAATTGGCCGAATCGTACGGTTATCTCAAGCTGATTCACTTTTTCTTGAACGATTTTGGCTCACAGCTCGCGCCCATGGTGAGCGTGCTTCCCGAGAATGCTGCAGCCATGAAGCCCAAGGACGTAGATCAGCTGCGGTTTGCCGTGCGCACTCGCGATGATGGAGGCTTTGTCTTTTTGCACAATTACCAAGATCACGTTCCGATGCACGAACTCGTCGATCAACAAATTACACTGCAAACTAAGGATGGCGTGCTGCAAATTCCCGCCGATTCCAGCTTCACGCTGAAAAGCGAAACCGCCACATTTTTCCCGTTTAACTTCGATTTCGGCGGCGTGCGCGTGAGGTATGCCACTGCGCAGCCACTGGCAACGCTGGCAGAAAACGGCAAGTCGTGCTTCGCCTTCGCGGCAGTTGAAGGCATCCCTCCAGAATTCGCTTTCCAATCTAAGTTGCTCACGCATTTTAAGTCGGACGATTGCCAAGCCGTTGCCATCGGCAATAACCTGTCGGTGGTTCGCTGCGCGCCGGACAAAATCTCCGAATTCACTGTCGATAATGATCAGGGCCAGCCGGTCACGTTCGTTGTCTTTCCCAAGTCGATGGCATTACACGCTTGGCGGATTGCAACGAAGACTGGCCGCCGGCTGGCATTTTCCGAGGCGACACTCCTGGAGCGGCCTGAAGGAGTAGAAGTTTCCAGCATTGGCAATAACGCCGTTTCCTTGGCGGTCTATCCCGCTTTGCCGGCGGCGCCTAAATATGACGGCACGGCGCTCAGCGTGGCGTCTGCTCCGCACCGCTCGATGTCGGCGTACACCTGGAGTTTCCCGGAAGTCGAACCGTTCATCCATGCGAAAGTTGCCGATCGAAAAACGTTGACCCTTAGCAGTGACAAAGCTGCGCTGCCTGAGGGAATTAATGATGTATTTTTAGACATCGACTACGTCGGCGACACCGGCCTGGCGTTCATCAATGGAGAGTTGGTCGACGATGGCTTTTATTTTGGACAGCCGTGGAGAATTGGCTTGCGGCGGTTTTTATCGCGTCTGGCAGCCGACGGCATGTATTTCTCGTTTCGCCCCATAGATAAAAATGCTCCTTTTTTGGCCGACCTGCCCACAAGTGCTGTCCCCAATTTTGCCAATCAAAACCAAGTGCTGCAAATCAAGCAAGTGCGGGTGCTTCCGGAATACCATGGATTGCTGGAGTTTTAGCGGCCGCACTTTTTGGCCACCGGTCGGCAACAGGAATAGTTAGGCAGGAATAGTTAAGATTATCTCGCTTTGCCGACTGGAGAGCTATTCGCGCTGCCTTCAACAATCGCGGGCCGGGCTCGAATTTAGAAAAAGTGGAGACGACCGGACTCAAACCGGCAACCCCCGCGTTGCAAACGCGGTGCTCTATCAATTGAGCTACGTCCCCAAGGCTTCCAATCGTTGGGAATTGGAACAGGCAGTCGTCATGTAAACCGACGAAATTCTGACACACGATCTTACAATTTGACAGTTGTTTTGCAAGGCAAGTTCGCGCGGTCTGCGGCTGCTGGTTGAAAGTGCCTCGCCGGTAAGCCTATAACTTCTGTCTGGGCTTCTGTTGAACACGGAGATAATTTCCTGTGCGAGTGTTGATTGCCGACAGCTTTGAAACATCGGGCCAGCAAGCGCTCGCGGCCTTGGGTTGCGAGGTTTTGTACGAGCCCAAGTTGTCCGACGAATTGCTGGCCCAGGCGGCGCGCAACCTCAAGCCGGATGTTCTCGTGGTGCGCTCAACCAAGGTCAGCGCCGCGGCGTTGGAAGCGCCATCGCTGAAACTGGTGGTGCGGGCCGGAGCCGGTTACAACACCATCGACGTGGCTGCCGCTTCGAAGCGCGGCATTTACGTTTCGAACTGCCCTGGAAAAAATTCCATCGCTGTGGCGGAGCTGGCGTTTGGGCTAATGTTGGCGCTGGACCGGCATTTGGCCGACAACGTGATCGCCCTGCGGGCCGGAAAATGGAACAAGAAACAGTTTTCGCAAGCCCGCGGACTGTTTGGCCGCACGCTGGGATTGGTTGGCATGGGTCAAATTGCGCAGGAGATGCTAATTCGCGCCCGCGGCTTCGGCATGCCAGTGATTGCCTGGAGCCGCAGCCTGACGGCAGATCGTGCGGCCCAATGGAACATCGGATATAAAAGCACGCTTTTAGAGGTGGCCAGCGGGGCCGACGTGGTCAGCGTGCATTTGGCATTGACGAAGGAAACACGCGGCATCCTTGGGGACGATTTTTTCAAAGCCATGCGGCCGGAAGCTTATTTTATCAACACGGCCCGGGGCGAACTGGTCGATCAAGCAGCGCTTGTTTCGGCCATGCACGAACGGGGTATTCGTGTGGGGTTGGATGTCTATGCCAACGAGCCTACGACGGGCACCGGCGAATTTACCGACTCGATTACACAGGAGCCCGGTTTGTACGGCACGCACCATATTGGCGCTTCGACCGAACAGGCGCAGGAAGCCATTGCGGCCGAAACCGTGCGCATTATCCGCAGTTTTCAAGAAACCGGGCGCGTGCCTAATGCGGTGAACATTGCCCGACAGACGCCGGCGACGTGCATTTTGTCGGTGCGGCATCGTGATCGGCCGGGAGTGTTGGCGCGGGTGTTAGATGCCATTAGTGCGGCGCGCATTAACGTTCAGGAAATGGAAAACGTGGTGTTCGAAGGGGCGGAGGCGGCGGTGGCAAACATTCATTTGGAAACCGCGCCGACGGAAGGCATACTGAAGACACTGCGCCGCGCAGAGCCGGATGTGTTTGAATTGCGGCTGACTTCACTCGGCGAATAAAACGCACACAGCAAAATTTTGGGGAGCAGCGAATGCGGGTTGTTCTGATGCTTGGGGCGTTATTTGTGGCGGTTATTATTTGTGCAGCCAGCGCGTTGGCGCAAGAAGCGAATGCTGGCGGAGCATCGGCGAATGCTGAATCGCCCATCGATCGGCACGCTTTGGTCACTCGGCACAATATTGAGATTCATGAACTCGATCCTAACGGCGCCATGGCCGTGGGGAATGGCGAGTTTGCTTTCAATTTCGACGTCACCGGCCTGCAGAGCTTTCCCGAGTATTACGAAAAGACGATGCCGATTGGCATGTTGAGCAATTGGGGCTGGCACAGCTTTCCGAATCCGGAGGGATACACGCTCGACAAGTTCAAAATGAAGACCATCGCCAAGCACGATCGTGAGTTCGTGTATCCGGCCGCCAGCACGAGCAATCCGCCGCCCGATGCCGCTTACTTGCGCGGCAACCCCCATCGGTTTGGGCTGGGACGGATTGGTTTGGAGATGACCAAAGCCGACGGTTCGCCGGTGACGATTACCGATTTGAAAAATCTGAGCGAGCAGCTCGATTTGTGGAGCGGCACGGCCAGCAGTTCGTTCGAGGTTGATGGGGTGCTGGTCCATGTGCAAACCGCGGTGCATCAAACACGGGATGAGGTGGCCGTGGCCATTGATTCGCCATTGATCGCCAGCGGCCGGCTGAAGGTACGGATTGCGTTTCCTTATGCGCTGATGTCGTTCGGGCCCAATGATCAAGATTGGACGAAGCCTGAAGCGCACCAGACCGTGCTCACTCGCCGCGGCGACAACGGGGCGGATTTCGCGCGAACATTAGATGCCACCAAATATTACGTGCGTGCCAAGTGGTCCGACGGAGCAAAGCTGTCGGAGACGGCGCCACATCAGTATTTGCTCAGCGGAGAGAATTCAGCAAATTCGTCGCACCTGGAACTCGTTGCTTGGTTCTCGCCGCAGCCAATTCAATCTGAACTCGACAGCGTGGCTGCCGTGAAAGCGGCAGCGTGCGATCATTGGAAAAAATATTGGACTACTGGCGGAGCGATTGATCTCTCGGGCAATGACGATCTGCGGGCCGCTGAGCTGGAGCGGCGGATTGTGTTGTCGGAATATATTATGGCCGTGCACGACGCTGGTTCATTGCCGCCGCAAGAAACGGGTCTGGCGGTGAACTCGTGGTTCGGCAAATTTCACATGGAAATGTATTGGTGGCATGCCGCACATTGGGCGCTGTGGGGCCGGTCAGAAATTTTGCAAAAAAGCTTTGAGCATTTAAAGCAAATGATGCCGCCTGGCCAAGCGATGGCCCAGCGCGAAGGTTGCAAAGGAGTGAAATGGTCGAAGATGACCGATCCCAGCGGCGTGGAAAGCCCGTCGGGCATTGGGCCGGTGCTGGTGTGGCAGCAACCGCATCCGATTTATCTGGCGGAACTGCTGTGGCGAGCCCATCATGATCGGGCCGTGTTGGAGCGCTATCAAGACATTGTATTCCAAACCGCTGACTACATGGCTAGTTTTGTCGATTACGACGCCGAGCGAAAGCAGTATGTGCTTGGCCCCGCGGTTGCTTCGGCCGAAGAAAAGCACACCGATTACGCGCACAACTTGAACCCGACCATGGAACTCGGCTATTGGAAGTGGGCGCTGGAAACCGCCCAACAGTGGCGCGTACGGCTGGGTTTGCCGCGCGATGAAAAGTGGGACGATGTAATCAACCACTTTGCCCCGCTGACTATTCGCGATGGGATTTATCCCACCTTGGAAATCCCGGTGGAAAATACCGCCGCCCGGATGGCGACGTGGCTGTATGGAGTGCTGCCAGGACGGGGAATTGATTTAGACGTGATGCGAAATACCCTGCACGCCGTGACGGAAGGCGCCCACTGGCATCGGGAGGAAGATCAAACCTGGGGCACCGCAATGGTTGCCATGTGCGCGGCCCGGCTGAATGAGCCCGATACCGCCATTGAAATGTTGGTGGGCGATTTCGAGAAGAAATCGTTCCGGCCCTCGGGTTACACGATCCGACGACCCTCGCAAACGCCGATGTACATGCCTGCCAATGGCGGTTGGTTGGCGGCCGTGGCGATGATGGCCGCTGGCTGGGATGGCAACACCACGCCGGTCCCAGGCTTTCCGAAAAGTTGGAAAGTGCGCTATGAGGGCCTGCAGCCGATGCCGTAGCGGCGCTCTCCTCTTTTTCGTTTGCCGGGCGGCAAATTGAACGTTGGCCATTCAGTTTGCTCGTTTTGCAGCCATGCGCGAAGGCTGTCCGAGCCCAATTTCTTGCGGCATGCCGATTGCTTACCCCCTGGCGTATTTGCCGCGGAAACGCCAATCTTTGGAATGTCGGAACCGCCTTGCCCTGACGTCGGACCGCTTTCGGGGAATGCGACGTGCCACAGATTTTTCATCGCAGCTTCAACACGCTCTCGAAGGTGAGCATCGCCGCGGTTGTGCTGGTTTTGGCCGTCTTGAGTTTGGCGCTTTATGTGGTCGGCTGGTCGCCCTATGTGACAGAAGAAAAGATCGCCCGAGTGCAGCCAGTGGAGTTCAGCCATGCGCATCACGTGGGGCAACTGGGAATCGATTGCCGCTATTGCCACACGTCGGTGGAGACATCGCCGTTTGCGGGAATTCCACCTACCAAAATCTGCATGAACTGCCATCAGGAAATTTGGGTTGGCGCGGCAACCCTGCAGCCGGTGCGGGCCAGTTATCGCAGCGGCGAACCGATTCCATGGGAACGCATACATAACCTGGCACAATTTGCATATTTCGATCACAGCATTCACGTGAACAAAGGAGTTGGCTGCGTGGAATGTCACGGCCGCGTGGACGAGATGCCGTTCACGTACCAGGACAAGTCGCTGTTGATGGGTTGGTGCCTGGATTGCCACCGCAGTCCCAAGCAGCATTTGCGGCCCCGCGACGCCGTATTCAGCCTGACGTGGCAGCCGCCAGCCGATCGCGAAAAGTTGGCGGACCAGTTGTATGAAGATTACCACATCAAATCGACCGAGCAACTAACCAGTTGCTCCACGTGCCACCGATGAGCCATTGTCAAACCAAGTCGAGTGAACACCCTGCCGCGGCCGGTCTGAGCCCACCTGTGGGCCGCCGGCATTGGCGCAGTCTGGAAGAATTGGCCGGCTCGCCCGAGATACAAGAATTTTTGGAGCGGGAGTTTCCCCATCAGGCCGGACAATGGAATGATCCGGTCACCCGGCGGCAATTTCTTACGCTGATGGGAGCCTCGCTGGCGCTTTCTGGTTTGGCCGGCTGTTCGCAGCAGCAAGCGCCCGTTGAAAAAATTATGCCCTATGCTCGGCAGCCTGAGCAGATGGTGCTTGGCAAGCCGATGTTCTTTGCTACTGCGATGACGCTTGGCGGCGGAGCCACCGGTTTGCTGGTGAAAAGCCACGAGGGGCGACCCACAAAAATCGAAGGCAACCCCGATCATCCGGCCAGCTTGGGTGCCTCCGATCCGTTTGCACAAGCGGCGATTTTGGGGCTGTACGATCCGGACCGTTCGCAATCGGTTACTCATCACGGAATGCCCAGCAGTTGGAGTGCGGCGCAGCTGGCCTTGCGCATGGCCTTGGAGAAGTTAAGGCCTAATCAAGGGCGGGGCTTGCGAATTCTGACGGAAACGGTGACATCGCCTGCCTTGGCCGATCAGTTGATGGGGCGTGGCAGTTCGCTCGTGCAGGCGTTTCCGCAGGCACGCTGGTATCAATACGAGCCGGCCCACAGCAGCGGCGCACAGCAGGGATCGCAGTTAGTCTTTGGCGAAATGGTGCAACCAATCTACGATTTTTCCGCAGCCGACGTGGTGTTGTCGCTGGATGCCGATTTTCTGAATTCCGGATCAGCTCATGTGCGCTATGCTCGAGATTTTATGGCCCGGCGGCGATCCGCGGTGCAGCAAACAAAAAATCAAGCGATGAATCGTTTGTATGTTGTTGAATGCTGCCCGTCGGTGACCGGTTCTGTGGCCGATCATCGATTGCCCATGCGTGCCAGCGACGTAGAGAAATTTGCGCGTGCGCTGGCCGCCGAACTATCAATCGGGTTGCCGTCGTCGGCATCGGCTGTGGGCGATCAGCAAACCATGTCGGAGCCAGTGAGGCGCTGGATTGCAGCGGTGGCCAAAGATTTGACGGCCCACCGTGGGGCAAGCCTGGTGATTGCCGGCGCAGGACAGCCGGCAAAAGTGCATGCGCTGGCTCAGGCAATGAACAACACGCTGGAAAACACCGGCACAGTGAAGTACATTTCGCCGGTTGAGGCAAAGCCCACAAATCAGACGGAAGATTTGACAACCCTGGTGCGGGAAATGGAAGCTGGTGAAGTGGAGATGCTGCTGGTTCTAAGCGGAAATCCAGTGTTCAACGCCCCAGCGGACCTCGAGTTTGCCAAGCATTTGCCAAGCGTGCCGGTGTACGCACATCTTGGTTTATATCAAGACGAAACCGCCGCACTGTGTGAATGGCATATTCCGCAATCGCATTTTTTGGAAGCGTGGGGAGACGCGCGAGCGTACGACGGCACGGCTTCAATCCAGCAGCCGTTGATCGCTCCGCTCTATAACGGCCTCAGCGCCCACGAGGTTCTATCAGGCTTGTTCGACGTGGCCCAGCGGTCGGGTTATGAAATTGTTCGCAGCTACTGGCGCGAAAATTGGCCGCCAGCGGGCGGTGGCGAGAACTTCGATTCCCGCTGGGAAAAGGCCTTACACGATGGATTAATTGCCGGCACGGCCTATCAAGCCCGCACAAATTTGCGGCTGCGACCCAATTGGACCGCCGATTTGCCCAGAACTGCCGGTGTGGCGGAGGAAGTTGCTGCCGGATCAGAATCGTTGGAAATAATCTTTCAACCCGATCCCACTATTTACGACGGCCGCTTCGCCAACAATGGTTGGCTGCAGGAACTGCCCAAGCCCATCACCAAGTTGACTTGGGATAACGCGGCCTTCGTCAGTCCGAAAACGGCCGAAAAACTGGGCCTTACACAAACGTTTGGCGCCAGCGGCGGCGAGCATGGGCAGGCGATTGTTGATCTCGTCGAATTGGAAGTCGATGGCCGCACCGTTCAGGCGCCGGCCTGGATTCTTCCCGGCCATGCCGACGATTCAATCACCGTGCACCTGGGTTATGGGCGCTTTGCAGCCGGCAAGGTAGGAAATGGAGTGGGTTTCAATGCATATCGGTTGCGAACTTCCGTGGCGCCATGGTTCGCGGGCAGCGCAAAAATTCGCAAATTGGACGAAACCTACACACTGGCTTGCACGCAAATGCATCATTCGATGCAAGGCCGCGATCCAGTACGAGCGGTGGCCTACGAGCAGTTCCAAAAAAATCCGCTGACGCTTGATGAAAACGAAGATGAAGAACACCGCCGCTTTCAGCGCGAGCTGGTGCCAACCCCCGGCGGCGAACCGCACGCCGAAGATTCAAATCAATCGGCTCCTCACGATCGAGCCGGCTCTCAGTCAACTCCACAGGCCAACCCACTTACGCTGTTTCCTGGTTACGATTACTCGCCGCCCAAGAATAAATGGGGCATGGTGATCGATCTCACTTCGTGCATCGGCTGCAATGCCTGCGTGGCGGCCTGCCAGGCGGAAAACAACATTCCCATCGTCGGAAAAACGGAAGTGACGCGCGGCCGTGAAATGCATTGGATTCGCGTCGATCGCTATTATACCGGCGAGGCCGAAAATCCTGACACGTATTTCCAGCCTGTGCCCTGCATGCAATGTGAAAACGCTCCCTGCGAGTTGGTATGCCCAGTAGGCGCCACCGTGCATTCCGCCGAGGGACTGAATGACATGGTTTACAATCGCTGCGTCGGCACCCGTTATTGTTCCAATAATTGTCCGTACAAAGTTCGCCGCTTCAATTTTTTGGAATATGGCGATTTCACGACCGAAAGCCTGAAGTTGGGTCGAAATCCCAACGTCACGGTTCGCAGCCGCGGGGTGATGGAAAAGTGCACTTACTGCGTGCAGCGCATTCGGGCGGCGCAGATCGATTCCGAGAAATCGGGGCAACCCATCCGCGATGGTGAACTTCAAACCGCATGCCAAGCGGCGTGCCCGGCACAAGCCATTGTTTTCGGCGACATGAACGATTCCAGCAGCCGTGTCGCAGCATTGAAAGGCGAACCATTGCACTATGGCCTGCTGGCCGAATTGAACACTCGTCCCCGGACCACGTACTTAGCCGCCGTGCGAAATCCAAATCCTGAGCTAGCAGAGTCCTGATTGATGAAAGCCTGACCTTACCGACCGATGGCCGACTCTCAAAATCCTTTGCCGCCGTACGCCGCTTCGCCCGAATCTGCGCTGATCGAACCGGGGCATACCTTCGGTTCGGTCACCGATAAGATCAGTTCCATTGTGCTGCAGCGGCGCACACCGTGGGGTTGGTGGCTGGGTTTCGCCATTTCGTTTTCGCTGGTGCTGTTGCTGTTATATACCGTTGGCTATTTGCTGCTGGTAGGCGTTGGAATTTGGGGAATCAATATTCCCGTTGCCTGGGGCTTTGCGATCACGAATTTTGTCTGGTGGATCGGCATTGGGCACGCCGGCACGCTCATTTCGGCCATTCTGTTGCTGTTGCATCAGGAGTGGCGCACGTCGATCAATCGCTTCGCGGAAGCAATGACCTTGTTCGCCGTCGCCTGCGCTGGGTTATTTCCACTGCTGCACATGGGCCGCCCGTGGTTTTTCTATTGGATGTTTCCTTACCCTAACACCATGAAAATTTGGCCGCAATTTCGCAGCCCGTTGGTGTGGGACTGCTTTGCGGTATCGACGTACTTCACCGTGTCGCTATTGTTTTGGTACGTCGGCATGATTCCCGATATGGCCACACTGCGCGATAAAGCCCGCAACCGGTTCGCGCAAATTGTTTATGGCGCGATGGCGATGGGCTGGCGCGGCTCGGCCCGGCATTGGCGGCGGCACGAGATGGCGTACCTTATTTTGGCTGGATTGGCGACGCCGCTGGTGGTGTCGGTGCATACCGTGGTGAGCTTCGATTTTTGCATTGCGAATTTACCCGGCTGGCACTCGACCATTTTTCCGCCGTACTTTGTGGCTGGGGCCATTTACTCTGGCTTTGCCATGGTGTTGGTGCTGGCAATTCCGCTGCGATATTTCTATGGCCTGCAGGATTTCATTACCGCACGCCACTTGCAAAACATGGCGAAAGTCATGTTAGCCACCGGGCTGATTGTCGCTTATGGTTATTTCATCGAATTCTTCATGGCCTGGTACAGCGGCAACAAATACGAAATGTTCGTGCAGCACAACCGCATGACCGGTCCGTATGCCTGGAGTTATTGGCTACTGATTGCTTGCAACGTGGTGATTCCGCAAATTTTGTGGTGGAAGGCGGCTCGGAACAACGTACCGACGCTGTTTGTCGTGGCCTTGATTGTGTTGTTGGGCATGTGGTTGGAACGGTTTGTCATTATTATCACGAGTTTGCAGCGCGACTTTTTGCCGTCGTCATGGGGCATGTACTCCCCCACTGTTTGGGATTGGACCACGCTGTTGGGGTCGATTGGCCTGTTCTGTGCGTTGTTGTTTTTATTCTTACGTTTGCTGCCTGCGATTTCGATGTCCGAAATGCGCGAACTAGTACCCGAAGCCCAAGAGCTGGGCGCGACGATGCCGCACACGTCAGAACCGGCGGAATGAAAAGAGCGAGCGAAGCCTGAATGGCAAAAACAAACAAAATTTACGGCTTACTGGCTGAATTTGAACAGCCGACCGAAGTAGTCGCCGCCGCAAAGGCCGCGCGCGAGGCGGGCTACCAAAAAATGGATGCCTACACGCCCTTCCCGGTCGAAGGTTTGCCCGCCGCACTCGGATTTCATAGCACTCGCTTGCCGCTGATCATTTTCATTGGCGGTGTGATCGGCTGCGTTGGCGGATTTTATCTCCAGTATTGGTGCGCAGCGGTGAACTATCCCATCAACGTGGCCGGACATCCGTACAACAGTTGGCCGATGTTCATTCCCGTCACGTTCGAACTCACGATTTTGTGTGCCTCGGCGGCGGCAGTGGTGGGGTTGTTCGCGCTCAATCGGTTGCCGACGCCGTATCATCCAGTATTCAATGTTCCACGGTTTGCCATGGCCAGCCGCGACCGATTCTTTTTGTGCATTGAAGCGGTCGACCCAAAGTTTCAATTGGAAGAAACTCGAAATTTTCTTGCTGGATTAAAGCCCAAGGAAATTTTTGAGGTGCCGCCATGAGGTACGAGCGGCTGCACACCGAGGTTGGCTGGCAAAGGTGCTCCGCTGGGGCGCTCGGCGCGGTGCTTGCCGGTGCGGTGCTGCTTGCAGGTTGTGAACAAAAAATGGCCCAGCAACCAAGTTACCGACCCTTAGAGGCAAGCCGGTTTTTTGCCGATGGCCGGGCATCGCGCCCGTTGGTCAGCGGAACCGTTCCGCGCGGTGCGTTGGAGGACGATTCAATGTCCACCGGCAGGCGATCGGTTATCGCGCCGCGCACTGCGGCAGCGGCGGTTAGCACAACTGCCGCCTCCGTGCAACCACCGCTTAATCCAGACGAGTTTGTTACGAATCTGCCGTTTAAGCTCACCGCGGAAATCCTAGAGCGAGGCCAGGAGCGCTACACAATCTATTGTGCCGTCTGTCACGGTCCAAGCGGAACGGGCAACGGTCCGATTGTGCGGCGCGGGTATACGCAGCCCCCTTCCTATATCACCGATAATTCTCGGCAGCTTGCCCGCAGTGGATATCAGGTGCCGCTGCGCGATGTCCCGATCGGTTACATATTTGATGTGGCCACCCGTGGTTATGGCGCCATGGCCGATTACTCGACACAGGTTGAGCTGCGCGATCGGTGGGCCATTGCGGCATACATCCGCACACTGCAATACAGCCAGCAGGTTCCTCTCGACGATTTGCCTGCCGAAGTTCGAGAAGAAGCATTCCGCATACTGGAAGCCACGCCATGATTTCGAGCATGCCATCCGCCGTGCAAGTGAACTGGACGCTCGTCCAGCGCCGAGCACTGGTTGTGGCCGGCGGTGGGATCATCATGTGCGCAATCGGCGCGGTGTTTTGGCCAGATCACTTCTTTCGGGCATATTTGGTAGCCTGGAATTTTTGGTTGGGAATTGCCTTGGGATCGCTCGTGCTGTTGATGACCCAATATTTGACCGGCGGAGCCTGGGGTCTGCTGTTGCGGCGAATTTTTGAGGCCGCCGCCGGCACGCTGCCGGTAGTGGCGATTTTATTTTTGCCCTTGGTTGCCGGCTTGCCGCAGTTGTACGTGTGGACGCAGTCGCAGGCAGTCGCTGAATCTCCAGAGTTGCTTCACAAGGCGCAGTATTTAAACCCCGTTGCCTTTGAAATTCGTGCGGCCATTTATTTGGGACTATGGATTGTGCTTGCCGTGGTGCTCAGGCATTGGTCGAATTTGCAGGATCGGCTTGGTCCGTCGGCGGATTTATCGCGCCGCTGCGGCACCTTGAGCGGACCAGGAATTGTCATTTACGGGCTGACCATTACTTTTGCTTCGGTCGACTGGGTGATGTCGCTGGAACCGCGCTGGTATTCAACCATTTATCCTCCGCTATTTGCGGCCGGGCAATTATTATCTGGAATTGCGTTTTCGGTCGCAGTGATAATGTGGCTGGCCGAACGCGGGGCGTTGGCTGGCGCCCTCCACACCCAACACCGGCGCGATTTGGGAAATTTAGTGCTCACGTTCGTCATGTTGTGGGCATACCTGTCGTTCTCACAGTTTTTGATTATCTGGGCTGAGAACTTACCGGAAGAAATTCCCTGGTATTTGCATCGCATTCAAGGCGGGTGGCAATGGACGGCGATGGCGCTGGTATTGTTCCAGTTTGCCGCGCCGTTTTTGTTGTTGCTGTCGCGCGAGATGAAAGAAAGTTCGCAGCGATTGGCGGGCATTGCGCTGTTAGTGCTGGCGATGCGATTTGTCGATCTGTATTGGTGGATTGAGGCGGCCTATCCTGGCGGAATGTCGTTCTATTGGGTGTTCGATCTGGCGGCGCTTGCAGCCATTGGTGGAATTTGGACGTGGTGTTTTCTGTGGCTGCTAAAGCGGCGGCCGCTGTTGCCGACAAGCGATCCATACCTGGCAGAATATCTGCCGGAGGTGGCGGCGTGAGTAAAACAGCCAGCGCAATGAATGCCGCTGAACGAAATCACGAATCAAATGCCGGTCATGAATACACCGACGTTAGCGCGCGAACGACTGTTTTTTCAATTCTGACTGTGGCTGGCCTGATTGTGGGCTGCTGCCTCGTCGGTCGATGGATGTTTGACCAGCTTTTGCAGCCGGCCGACATGCGCAGCAACACTTCGGCCAATGGCGACGGATTGGTGTTGCCGCCGCAGCCGCGATTGGAAGGAATCGAAATGATGAGCGCTGGCGAACAAAGCACCACTCCCCTACTTTCCGCGCAGCAGACTGAACTCGAACAATTGCAAACTTACGGCTGGGTGAATAAGAACCAGCGAATTGTGCGGATTCCGATTCGTCAGGCGATGAAATTGGTGATCGAACATGGTTTGCCGGGAAGCAATTCCAACGATTCGGCGAACCCGCGAATCAATACTCCTAGGAATGCTGTCGATGAAAACCGCTAAACTGATTGGTGGAACTTTTTTCTGGCTGACGTGGCTGGCTCCGGCATTCGTTTTTGCTCAGGCGGGAGATGAGCCGCCGGCAAATATTATAGACCGTGTCGGCATTGACCAGCGATTGAGCGAACAACTGCCGGCCAATTTGGTTTTTCGCGATGAAACTGGCGCCACGGTTTATCTCGGTGATTATTTCGATTCAGAGCACCCAGTCATTTTGGTGTTGGCGTACTTCCGTTGCCCGATGCTATGCACCGAAGTGCTGAACGGATTGGTCGACAGCCTGCACGAAGTCAATTTCGACATGGGACGGCAGTATCGGGTCGTGACGGTCAGTTTCGATCCGCAAGATTCGCCGGAGCTGGCGGCTCAGAAAAAAGCATCGTACGTAAAAAGTTACGGCCGCTCGGGAACCGAAGATGGCTGGCATTTTTTGACCGGCGATTCGGAAGCCATTCAAGCGCTCACCCGGGCTGTGGGATTTCGCTACGTTTATGATCCGGTTACCGATCAATACGCGCACGGCAGCGGAATTATGGTGCTCACGCCGCAAGGCAAGCTTTCGCGCTATTTTTTCGGCATTGAATATCCGCCGCGCGACCTGCGCCTGGCGCTGGTCGAATCATCGGCGGGAAAAATTGGCACGCCGGTCGATCAATTGCTGCTGTTGTGTTACCACTACGATCCGGCGACAGGAAAATACACTGCCTCGGCGATGGCGCTGGTGCGCTTAGCCGGCGGGCTGACCATCTTGGTGATGTTTTCCTGGATTGGTCGCAGTTGGTATCACGATTGGAAAAGAGCCCGGCGGCAAGCTACGGCGGTAAAATAAGCGATGTTCGCACAACTTCCATTATTTCCTGAGCAAGCTTCGGCCATTGCGCCGCGGATTGATTCACTATTGTTCTTTCTGTTGGCAGTGACGGGCACGGTGGCGCTGGGCGTGTTTGTGCTGGTAGTTTATTTTTCCATCCGCTACCGGCGGCGGCCGTCGAATCTGGCCACGCCCCGAATTACCGGTTCTACGTGGCTGGAAATTTTCTGGAGTACCGCGCCGTTTTTGATTTTCTTAGTGATGTTTGCGTGGGGCGCACAAATTTATTTCGCGCTGGCGCAGCCACCGAAGGATGCACTCGATTTGTATGTCGTCGGCAAGCAATGGATGTGGAAAGTGCAGCATCCCGAGGGCCAGCGCGAGATTAACGAGGTGCACGTTCCGCTGGGACAACCGGTGAAGCTCACGCTGACTTCGGAAGACGTGATTCACGATTTTTTTGTGCCCGCCTTTCGCACCAAAATTGACGTGCTGCCTGGCCGGTACGTGTACACCTGGTTTACGCCGACCGCTGTGGGGCGCTATCACCTATTTTGCTCGCAGTATTGCGGCACCAATCATGCCGGAATGCAAGGCACGGTGGAGGTGATGCCCCCGGCCGATTACGAACAATGGTTAAATTTACATGCCGAAGGCTCCTTGGCGCTAGAGGGGCGCAAACTGTTTTTGAAGCTGCAATGCATCACCTGCCACTCGGCAAATGCGCAGGCCCGAGCACCGCTGTTGGAGAATTTGTACGATCAGCTTGTGCCGCTGCGCGGCGGAGGCGCGGTGGTGGCCGACGACAACTACCTTCGCGAATCGATTTTAAATCCGCAAGCGAAAGTGGTGCTGGGCTGGGAACCGATTATGCCCACGTTTCAAGGCCAGGTCACGGAAGAAGATTTGATCAAATTAATCGCGTTCATCAAGTCATTGGTCACTGGACAAACACCGGTTCGCACGGAAGAAGCTTTACCTCCACCGACGAATCCAGTAGGGGTTACCAATCCAGCGCCTGGCGTTAATCAACCCGGTGTCGTTCAGCCGTCCAACAGCTTGCCATCTGCGACTCAACCCCCTGCCCTACCTGCAGCTCGAAATTCACGATGAGCATAATCACTGCGCCCTATCGACCTCAAACTGCAGTGCCGCCGGTAGCGGAGCCGGAGACAAACTATTTGAACGAGGCCTACGGGGTGCGGTCGTGGCTGTTGACGACGGATCATAAGCGGATCGCGCTATTATATTTACTGTCGGTGACAGGCATGTTTTTAATCGGCGGCATCGCAGCCACGCTGATTCGCTTGAATTTGCTGACGCCGGCCGGGGCGCTAGTGACCGCCGACACTTATAACAAGCTGTTCACCGCGCACGGCGTGATCATGGTCTTCTTTTTTTTAGTTCCTGTCGTGCCCGCCGTGTTGGGTAATTTTTGCCTGCCGCTGATGATTGGCGCCCGCGATTTGGCATTCCCGCGGCTCAATTTGGCCAGTTGGTACATTTACATGGTCGGCGCGGCGATGATTTTATGGGTGATTTTTAGCGGCGGCATTGACACCGGCTGGACGTTTTATACGCCGTTTAGCAGCAAGGCATCGCATACCGATGTCGTGCCGGCGATGACTGCGATTGTTGTGGCGGGGTTTTCGTCCATCTTCACGGGACTGAATTTCATTGTCACGGTGCACCGCTTGCGGGCGCCGGGAATGACCTGGTTCCGGCTGCCGCTGTTTGTGTGGTCGATGTATGCCACCAGCATTATTTTGCTGTTAGCCACGCCAGTGATCGCGATGGCCCTGATCCTGGTGGCGATCGAGCGGATTTTTGGAGTTGGAATTTTCGATCCGGCTTTGCATGGCGACCCGTTGCTGTTCCAGCATCTGTTTTGGTTTTATTCGCACCCGGCGGTGTACATTATGATTTTGCCCGGGATGGGCATTGTGAGCGAAATCATCACGTGCTTTTCGCGGAAGAATATTTTTGGTTACACGTTCGTGGTGGCGGCCAGCCTGGGAATTGCCGTGCTGGGGTTTTTAGTCTGGGCGCACCACATGTTTGTCGCCGGACAATCCGTCTATGCGTCGCTGGTATTTTCGTTATTGAGTTACGCGGTGGCCAGTCCGTCGGCGATCAAGGTCTTCAATTGGACGGCCACGTTGTACCGCGGTTCAATCACCTTTCACACGCCGATGCTCTACGCGCTGGGCTTCATCGGCCTATTTACGCTGGGCGGGCTGACCGGATTATTTCTGGCATCGCTGGGCTTGGATATCCACGTG
>DASRSD010000072.1 GCA_035656635.1 Pirellulales bacterium | reverse complement strand
CCGACTACAAAAAATTAGAAGCAGACATGCTGAAAAAGCAGGGCGATATTAACTTGAAGGTGTCGCTGCAAAAGAAAGACTTCATGGAGCAGGAGGGGCGCATTTATTTCACTGTGTCGAAGGAGATTGACGATTCCGTGAAGCAAATCGCAATGAAGAACAACATTGCGCTGGTCCTGCGATTTAACGGCGATCCCGTCGATCCGGCAGATCGCAATGACATTCTCCGCGGCATCAATAAGCCAATCGTCTACTACAACGAAAAAATGGACATTACTCCCTTTGTGCTGCAAGACCTGAATCGATCGGCCACTCCTGGAACCGGCAACATTGGCGTACGCCCGCCTGCTGCCACGCAACCTTCGCAGCCATTGCGGTAAGCAAGAACTTTCGCCAGGGGTTAGCAATCGGCAGCGAACGATTCGCGACGTATCGATTCCACCGTTAATCACTTCTTTGCTAAGTGCAGATGGCAACTTGCTAACCGTTGGCTCTCGTCTTCCCTGTCGAATTCATCACGTGTGAGAGAAGCCTTGAGCTACGCCCAACGCAACGAGCGGACAATTGGAAGCGCAGTGGCCGTCGAAGGTTTCGGCTACTGGACCGGACGCGATGTTCGCGTGGAATTTCGGCCGGCTAGTCCGGGTGCGGGCATTGTATTTGTGCGCAGCGATTTATCCCCGCCAGCGCGCATTCCAGCGCTCGTGATTCATCGCATTGAGGTTCCACGCCGTACTGTGTTGCGTTGCGGCAACGCCAGCGTGGAAATGGTCGAGCACGTGCTGGCCGCACTGGCAGGAATGCAAATTGATAATTGCGAAGTATGGGTGAATCAGCCGGAATTGCCCGGCTTAGACGGCTCCAGTCTGAAGTTTGTCGAGGCGCTTGATGCTGCCGGAATCGTTGTTCAAAAGGCGCTGCGGGCCCAACTCATCGTGCGGGAACTTACTCGTCTAGGAGATGATGATTGCTGGATTGAGGCTCGGCCGGGCCGCGCGGCGGAATTAACAGTCCGCTTCCGCATCGATTATGCTTCGGTGGCAAGCATCGGCCGGCAAACCATGCAAATGCCCATTTATCCAGCCACGTTTCGTCGCGATTTGGCGCCAGCCCGCACATTTATGCTCAAAGAGGAAGCCGATTGGCTGCTGGGTCAAGGCCTTGGCGCGCGGGCTACGCTATCTGATTTGCTGGTGTTCGATGCCAATGGTCCCATTGAAAACGAATTGCGATTTGCCGACGAATGCGTGCGTCACAAAGTGTTGGACTTGGTCGGTGATTTGGCACTGGCCGGCTGCGACGTGTTGGGGCACATCGTCGCACAACGGTCCGGCCATCGGCTAAATGCAGAATTAGTGAAAGTATTGCTGTCGGAAGGAGAAAGGATCGCGGGCCGAAGAAAAACAGCCTAAGCGGTTTTCCGCGAATAGCGATCGGAAACACAATAGGGTTCAAATAGGCACGGAATACTTATTCAATACTGATGGCCACGTTTATTGCCCAAAACGCTGTGATCGATCCGAAAGCCGAAATCGGCGAGGATGTGCATATTGGCCCATTCTGCGTCATTGGCCCCGACGTAAAAATAGGCAATGGCACGCGGTTGGAAAACAACATCACACTGATGGGGCACGTTATCTTGGGTGAGCATAATCATTTATTTCCAAGCGTTGTCATTGGCGGCGAGCCACAAGATGTCAGTTATCGCGGTAGCAACACGCAGGTCATCATCGGTAACTACAACATCTTTCGTGAATGCGTTACCGTCAATCGGGCCACTGAAAAAGAGGATGGAATTACCCAAGTCGGCAACCACAATTTTCTGATGGCATGTAGCCATGTGGCGCACGATTGCAAGTTGGGGAACCACATTATCATGGCCAATGCCACCTTGTTAGGCGGACACGTGCATATTTACGATCATGCCACGCTCAGCGGTGGAATTGGCATTCACCACTTCACTACCGTCGGTCGGTATGCGTTTGTCGGCGGACTGGCACGCGTCATTCACGACGTACCGCCGTTTATGCTGTGTGAAGGGCATCCTGCTCGACCGCGCTGCATTAACGTGGTAGCGCTAAAACGTAACAACTTTAGTCCTGAGTCGATCCATTGCTTATCCGAAGCCCACCGGCTGTTGTATCGGGCCAAAGTTGGGCTGGATCATGCCCGAGAAATTCTTCGAACCAATGACAAACTGGTTCCTGCGGTAAACGAATTGCTCAGCTTTATTCAAACGCAACAGGAAGGCAAGCACGGCCGTTCGCGCGAACGCCGCCGTGCCGCTTAACGACACCTAGAGGCGTCGCGCTTTGGCGCGAAATCGCTTTTCGCGGCCATCGCGGTTTATTAGGAGCGGAATCACATGAGCGAACGGATTCGCTTAGCGATTATTGGCGCTGGTCATTTAGGGCGTATTCATGCTCGATTAGCACAACAGGTTCCCAGTGTCGAATTGATTGGCGTGGCTGATCCATTGCCTGAAGCTCGGCGATTGGCGGAGGCCGAGTGTACCGCACCGGTATTGGCCGACTATCACGAATTGATCGGCCGCATCGATGCTGCGGTCATTGCCACCCCGACCCGTTTCCATCACAGCGTCAGTCTGTCCCTGTTGTCGCACGGCATTCATCTACTGGTGGAAAAACCGCTGACGACCACTGTCTCCGAAGCAGACGAAATACTCGCTGCTGCCAACCAACACGGTGTCATTCTGCAAGTGGGGCACATTGAGCGATTCAATTCGGCTTGGAATCATCACGAAGTAATGCCCCTTGTTCACCAACCGAAATACATTGAAGCATCTCGCTGCAGTGGCTACACATTTCGTTCGACCGACATCGGGGTCGTGTTGGACCTGATGATTCACGACTTAGATTTGGCATTGCATTTTGCCAACTCTGCGGTGCGGAATGTGCAAGCGATCGGCATCTCAGTGCTGGGAGATCACGAGGATGTGGCCCAGGCGCGGTTGGAATTTGCCAACGGTTGCGTGGCGAACTTAAGCGCCTCGCGAATCAGCTATAAACCACTGCGACACATGCAAGTGTGGTCCGATCAGGGTTGCGTAACATTTGACTTCGCATCACGCACTGCCACGACGGTGTGTCCCGTTACCGAACTGTTGCAGCGCGAGTTCGATTTAGACGACATTACTCCCGCCTCACGAGCTCATTTGAAAGACCATTTATTTGAAGATTTGTTCCAGATGGAACATTACGCGGCTGCCGAACAAAATGCACTACTGGATGAATTGAATGATTTTGCTGCAAGTATTCGCGAACAACGAGAACCGCGCGTCACCGGCCTGCAAGGTCGAAATGTTTTGGCGGTGGCGGAGCAAGTTTTGACGGCCATCCAAAATCACACTTGGGATGGTGCAACGAACGACCGCACCGGCCCGTTGGCAATGCCCATGACACCCATTTTGCGAGGCCCGCACTGGTCGCTTAACAAGCAATCTTCGACGGAACGTCGCAGAGAGGCCGGGTGACAGAAATCGACAAATGTCGCATGGCCAAATCCAAGAAATTATTCAGCCAGCATTGAATACGCGACTTTCTTCATCGCACCTTGTCGCGAAATTCGTTGAACCGCACGTAATTGAGGTGGCGATAAAGGTCGTTATGTTGCAACAGTTCCTGGTGTGAACTATCCGCCAGCAGTTGCCCCTCATGGAAAAGTAAAATGCGATCAGCATTGCGCAATGTTGCCAATCGTCTGGCTAAAATCACCAGCGTGCAACCTTGAGTAGCGCGTTCCAACGCATCGGCCACACGCTCGGCGGTAATTTGATCTAGATCTTCGCGTGGTTCTTCAATCACAACGACCGATGGCCGTCGCAGCAGGACGCGAGCCAATCCCAATCGAATTGCTTGTCCGGCCGAGAGTGTTAAGCCCGATGGACCAAGCGGTGTTTCCAGTCCTTCCGGTAACGATTGAATGAATTCGTACGCATGCACTTGTCGGGCGGCGGCAATGATATCGTCTGGCGTGAAGTGCGAATGATCACCGACAATATTCTCCGCGATAGTGCCAGTGGTGAGCATGTGTTGGGGCAAAACCAAAGACACCTGACGTCGCACTGATTCCAACGTAGCGTGCCGCACGTCGCGTTCATCAAACAACACCTGTCCTGCTGCCGGATCACAAAATCGGGAAAGCAAGCCTGCTAACGCAAGGGGCGTTTTGTCATCGGAGCAAAATACCGTCGTCGCACGACCGGCTGGCAAGGAAAACGATACATCATCTAGCAGCAAACGGCCTGCCATATCCGCCAGCGTGACGTGTTCCAGTTTCATTTGCCGGCTCAAACGCTCCAGCGGAGTTGCATCAGGCAATTGGCCAATGCGCGGCTCGCGGTCTAAGTATGTAAAAATGTCGTGTGCTGCCTCTTCGGCGGCCGGCAATTGCTCTAGTAACCGTTCGAAACAAAACAGCGGGTACGTCGTCGCTAAAAGCGATGTGCTTAACAGCACGACCCCCGAAAATGAAAGTCTCGCTGGATCGCGCAGCACGTTAAAGCCAGCCAGCAAAATTACAAACCCGGCGACTAACAACGCGCACAGCAGTACAAGCGGCCCCACAACAGACGCTGACGTTTCCTGAGCCAGTGCAGTGGTTTCGTATCTTCTTATATTCTCTTCAAATGTCGATGAATCCACACGGTTTTCCATCGTTAAGTTGGCGAGCAATCGGTTTTGACTTAATTCTGCCTGGAGTAGATGCTCAATAGCTCCTGCACGATCGGCATGTAGTGCCGCACGCTGCCTTGTTCCTTTTCGCAGATGAACAAATAATCGCCAACTGAAAATACTAAGCAGAACTGTTGTCAGCGCCAGCCAGAAATCGACACACAAAGCCAATCCAAACATCAGCAATGCAAAGCTAGCCGCGTGTGGGAAGTTATACCACCACTTGACCAAGGTCCTGCGAACGGTTTCAGTTTTCTCTGAAAACAGCACAGTAGCCGTTAATTTTTGGCCTACGAATAAATCGCCCGCGCCCAACCGATGAGACTGGCCATAAATTTGGTCACGCAATGCTCCCGCCACCCGCAGAGCGTCATGGTTGGCCGATCGCTCTAACCAATAGAGCATCACAGCAGCCAAGCACCCCAAAAATCCCACGCATCCCATAATTGCCAACAAACACGTTTGGTTGTTGCGCAACACGCCCAAAGAACGATACATGCCAATCAAAAATGGACCAATGATTGTTTGTCTCGATTGCCAAACCGTGGGCAACAGACCACATTGCTCGTAACGTGCGGTCTGGGCATCCGTGGCAACCGGCGTAACTCCCCATTCCTTGAGCACATCCGTTTCTGCCGCCGGCACATCGACGTTGCCGCTGTTGGAAAGCAACTCGGCCAGCACCGGCACAAACATAATTAATGCCGCCAAAACCGCCGCCGCCGCAAAGCCAGAAATTGTTACCGCCACAGTACTGCCAATTGATCGGCGCCCAAATCGGCGAACTCTAGCGAATGCTGGATATGGCATGGCGAAAGAAATGACAAATGACGACGTTCGAATGACAAAATGAGCAATTTATCTCGAAGCACCCTGACGCTTGCTGATCCAATGAACAGCTAATCACGGGAAATTGGTCATTATTAATCGCTATTATTTTTCATTCGTGTTTTATCATTTACGCCAAATCGCGGTCTTCGAACAAAATTAATGCCAGCAACATGGCAACTGAGCTGTACAGAAAGCAATACAAAAGTGCCCACTTTAAATAGACCAATGGCACGTCTTGCCCAGCGGCAATTGCCGAATGCAAATTAAAGTTTTCTAGCACCGGCAGCACTGTGGCCAATAACTCCCCGACAAAGTGCACAATTCCATACGGATCGGCTACCTTTGACTGCACCAGCAGGGGAGCCAAATTTCCTAAAGCATACACGGACAGCGAAATCAACAAATTGGGTATCATCGACAGCCGCGTGGAAATGGCCACACTGATCGACGTAATCACTATCGTCTCAAAAAATGCCAGCACCAGCCCCGGCACAATTCCCGACATTTCCGCAAAGCAATCAGGCCACAGCGCTTCGGGAGCGGACGACTCGCGCACGTCGTAAACAACCTTTCCGCAAACCACTACCAACAAAATTACTCCCAGAAACAGATACAGCAGCGATACCGATTGCACCACGCCCAGAAATTTTCCTACGATAAACTGAATTCGTCCCACCGGTTTGGAAAGGACCGTTAGCGCCGTGCGACCTTCGATTTCCTCGGCAATCGAAACGCTGGCTGTCCATGCCGCCACGATGATCGAAAGGAACATAATCAAATCTAACGCACACATCTTCAGCATTTTCACGTCTTCGCCGAAGGTGTTGTACGGAATGAACACGAACGCGACGAGTGCAAAGCTGCCCAATGCCAGCACGACTTGAAACACGGGCTCGTTAATGGCTTCCTTCGCAGTTGCCGATGCCACAGCCATAATTTTCGGTATCAGCAATCGCATGAGCATGTAAAGAATTACTAGCCCGGCAACGCCCGCCGCTGTGTAAGGCACCACCGCAACCTGTGGATATTCTTCTCGCGTTGTGCCAGATACCGCAATTTGTGCTGGACGTTCTGTCGGACTTAGAACGTATAATGTAGCTCTACGGCCTGCAAAAGGATTAATTGCATCACGGTTCTCATCACTGGATTTGCTAGGCCAACTCCATGTTTCGTTCTTGTTGAGCGTGATTTTTTTGGGGATCATGCCCACGTACATCATCCCGGGATCACGTGGATAAAATTCCAAATCTTGGTCGGAGTGAATTTCGATGGAGCGGATTTCTTGAGGACGACAATCGAGTGGAAATTCTTGTGGTTTGTCCGCTTGATCTGCCTTGGCGACCGGCACAGTAAATTGAGTTTGAAAACTGTTTGATAGAGGCAACCGTTCAAGAGACCGCGTAATATCGTCCCACGGCAAATAGCCAACTCCAGCCAGGGACAAGACCACCGAGAGCAGCGCAAAAGCAGCAAATCCACCAGCCAAACACAAAAACGGAAGCACAAAACTTTCGCGTAACGTTCCTTGTGCAACATCGGCCACAGTGGGCGCGACAAGCTTTGCCAACCCGTACAGTGCCGCCAACACAAGCAAACCGCCAATGCAGCCTGCGCCAATCAACCAAATGGGAGTCAACCAGGCCGTCGGATTGGCGGCTAATAAAAACGGCGGAACAATAGCACCAAGCATATGGTGAAACGTCTGCTAGAAAGGATTAAGTAATGAAGATTCAAAAAACTGGAACGTCGTCCAAAAATCAGTGTTCGATGCTAAACCCATCAAATTCTCCCGTCGCGGGCGATTTGTGGACTTCTGCGTGTCGAATGTATCCGCTCATGCGCTCCGCAACCTCGGCCAAAAAACGCTCGATTTCATCTCCCTCTCCTTCCACGATAACCCGAACCCGGCCATCGTCCAAGTTCTGCACATAACCGGTAACATTGTGACCGGCGGAAACTGTACGGGTTGTGTAGCGAAATCCCACCCCTTGAACCCTGCCAAAATAATGCACAGTGCGGCGTTCCACGAATAATTTCGCCGTTTGAAACATTTGTAATAAACCCCAACCCACTGACATTGAGCCATTTAGTATACGATCATTGCTACGCCAAAATACATGGGGGGCGAGCCTTTTTCGAGCTGCCGAATCGAGCCTGGTTTTTGGCCGCGATGGGCATACGGCATTGGGTGGCCAGCGGTTCACTGTCGTTCAGAAAAATCAGCTGGCGTCCGGCAATATTCAGAAGCCCGAAAAACTAATCAGCCGGAGAAATTGCCTTCAATGGTCCGACCACAAAGGTGGTCGGCTGTGTGAGCGGATATTTTTTCTGTACAGCAGCCATGTGCGTCAGCGTCATGGCTTCGACGGCCTTAAGGTCATCTCGCACACTGCGATACTCCTTGCGCTGCACCCAATTGGCACCGATGGTAAATAGCCGGCCCCGAGGACGCTCGCTGGCCAGCACCACACGCGAATTGATTTTATTTTTAGCTTGATCGAGCTCGGCCTGAGTAACTCCCTCTGTCAGCGCGGTATGAAATACTTCCTGTACGCGCCGCAAATTTTCGCCTGCGTATTCCGGATCGCAGCTCATATACGTGAGAAACATTCCCGCGCCCATGTATTCGTGATGGTGCAGACTACAATGCTCGGCCAACCCAGGATCGACTAATTCCCAATACAATCGACTACCGGAATCATCTCCCAGAACCGTTGCCAAAATTTTCGCCGCATATCGATCAGCGTCACTGGCCGTGGGCCCAGGACTCATCATAATGGCGTATTCTTGCGCGGCCGTATCTTTGCACACCACGTGAAAACCGGATTGTGTAGCAGCCGGCGGAAGTGGCCTGTCGGCATCCACCTTCGCCCAGCTGCCGCAACATTCTTGGGCTGTTTGGCATAACTGCGGGAAATCGATCCGCCCTGAGCCGACCAATACGATGTTGCGCGGACAATAACGTCGCTCGAAGTATTTTCGCATTTGATCGACTTGTAATCCTCCCACGCTCTCCGCCGTTCCTAACACACTGCGTGAAAGCGGATGATCGCCGAAAAAAGCCGCCCTACATTTGTCATCGACGCCGAAAGGCGGCTGATCGTCGTACATTTTAATCTCTTCCAAAATCACCTTTTTTTCGGTGGTAAAATCGTCTTCTCGCAACGAGGGGCGCATTAAATCTGCCAACAGCGCCACCGTGCTGTGCAAATACTCCGGCAGCACAGCCGCATAGTAAACCGTGTTTTCTTCGTTGGTGAATGCATTATAGTGCGCACCCATTTCGTCGAACTCTCGGTTCACATTTTCGGCATCGCGGGTGGGCGTGCCTTTAAAAACCATGTGTTCCAGAAAATGGCTGACACCAGAAACGTCGTCGGTCTCATCGCGTGCCCCCGTGTTTACGAAAAAACCCAAGGCTGTGGAAAAAGCGCTGCCATCGCATTCAGCAACCACTTCCAACCCGTTTTCTAACGTTGCGGTTTTGAATTCCACGCTGATTCCTCGCGGATGATGAAATTTACCCCCAGGCCGACGAGCGGCTGAACACGTGGTAGTCGAAGAGATTCATGCGGCAGTCGGGACTTTCAATGGTTTTGGTCCCAGCGTAACAACGGTAAAATCGTTCGGTGGGTTCTCTTCCAGGTATTCGTTGATGCTATCGACTGTCAAATCATCGACCAATTGCCCAAGCTCGGTCAAAGTTCGCGCTTGCCCCAAATGATACCAATCGCGGGCAATCGCGCCACTGCGAGCGGAACTCGATTCACCTTGCATAATCAAGCCACTTTTTACTCGCGCCTTTAACCGCGCCAATTCGGCAGGTAGAATCCCTTTGCCGATGCGTAGTAATTCGGCAATCGTTACATCAAGTGTTTCTTGTGCCCGGTCCGCACTAGTGCCGGCGTAGCACAACACACAGGCTCGGTCGCGCTGCGTGTGATGGCTGGCAAACACTGTGTAACATAGGCCGCGCTTTTCGCGCACTTCGGTAAATAACCGCGCACTCATGCCGCCGCTGAGTACGCCTACCGCGCCGGACGCTCGAAAATAATCGGGATGACGATAGGGTATGCTGTGATAGGCGATGCCGATCTGCGTTTGATTCGATTCATGATGCAAATGTTCGATTTTCACTCCGCGCGCCCCGTCGCCCGGCTCTTCTTCCACCGCCACTTTCCAATCTGCCAAAAGCGAGCCAATCAGATCTTTCATTGCCGTCCACTCAATCCTCCCTGCCACGCCGATAATGGTGCCATTCGGACGAAACAAACGCTGAAAGTGGCGACGAATATCGTCAATGGTGATGGCTTCCAACGATGGCTGTTCTCCTTCGCTGGGACGTCCCCATGGTTCGGGATAATACCGGCGTTTTAATTCCAGCATGACTTTGTGACTGGGATCGTCCTCTATTGAGCGGAGTTCCTGCAGAGCTGCCAAGCGTGCGGCATCAAGCTGATCGTCAGGAAAATGAGGGCGGCGCAATAAGTCGGCGTAAATTCGCAGTGTCGCCCCCAGATTTTTGGCCAACGTGGCTCCGCCAAAGCTCATATGCGCTGATGCCACCGATTCACCCCGCTGGACACCCAGATTTTCCAAATCAGTAATAAACTGCCTGCTGTCGCGCGAACCGCAGCCGCGCTGTGTCATTTCACAAGTGAGCGTCGCCAGGCCAGAGCGATCGACCGCGTCGTAGACAGAACCGGCCGGCACTAATATGCTAAACGCAGCGGATTCGACGGATGGCATCGGCTCGGCAACTAGCACTAAACCGTTGTCGAATTCGTGAGATAGAATGGGCTGCGACACAGACGCTCCGGCAAAGGTGTTTAGGGCTGGTAGATGCCTGCCTAGCTTGAGCTGGCGATGTTAACGTCAAGGCAAGAAGGATTTTGCCAGTTCGAAATTATATCTTAAAAACATAAGGCTGCTTACAAATTGCCGCCCACTCACGGGTGAAGCTACTGCGACCGCTTGCTAAACGTAAGCGACTTGAGACACTTTGTACACAGTTCGAGAGCGTGCAAAGCCTAACTGCTTGTACAGCCGCACGGCGCTGGAATTTTGCGCCGTTACTTCGAGAAACGCCCGATTCAGTCCTGCTTTTTGAAAGCCCGCCAAGGCTTGTTGCATTAAAGCAGTACCTAAACCGAGACCGCGATATTCTGGCACCACGCCCAGGTTTTGAATGGCCCCCATTCCGCTGCGGTCAAACACGCCTTGAACTGTCCCATAATATTTAACTATGCAGTTGCGGTTCTCAACATTGCGTAATTCGAGGGTGCCTGTTCGACTCGGAACGTTACTGATTAGATTGAAACGCGCCGGATCCATGCGACCATCGAACTGTGTTTCATAACCTGTGCAAGCTACCAGCCAAGTGGCTTCAGGCAAAAACCCGGGCTTGGCAACAATTTCCTCCATTAACCGTAAGCAGCCGGCAAAGTCACCTAGGCAGGGAAACACGTTGGAATCGATCTCTGTGCGAAAACTCTGATACTTCGTCTCCGCATGGGCTTCCAGATGGGAGACATTCCAGGGCACAAAATAAAAACGATTTGGTAATAGAGGGTCGGAAAAATCTCGCCCCCGCAAATCAATTTCCATCCTGAAGCGTTTGAAGTATGTCAGGCCCATGATAGCCGGCCCACCGATTGTGGCTGAGTGTAGCAAATGCTCTCGTTGAACCGATTCACTAGGCGAATGTTTCGCCCAAGTTCAATCTACCTGTCACTGACGGAACGGTCAACTTTTTTGACGCAAAGTCCCAGAAAAACGGGCGGTCAACGGTTCCGGTTGAACAATTCAGACCGGTGCCAGCATTTAGCCTTACATATAAATTTGCCGACTTCAAATTACAGCGGTCAGCCTATTGCTGTATTTCCACACTAAGCTGTTCCGCACCTCGGAAAAAAGACCACCCCCGCACAGGGATAGAAAGCTTCAGATTAGGAAAATGCTATGGAACCTGATTTGAATTTCGTATTTCCTGGACATCATGGCTATCACGGTTTGCTTTGCCTATTTTTCATGGCAGTTTGGTATATCATGGCCGAGCCTCAATCTACACTGGCATGCGATGGGGATTGCCCAATTGTTTCTTGCTTGACAGGCAGTTGTTTCGATGCAAACAGCGGCGCCAATCAAAGCGATGAGCAAAAGGAAGACGAGCCGAAAACCAGTTATGGTCCCTGCGATTGCCAGCCTCGAAAGACACTGTTGCAATGGAGCTATGGAACCACATTTTCCGGCGGCCCACCGGGAATGGATGAACCACTGGAAGCGGACCGGCCAGGCTTCACCATTTCTCCCGTCACCGTTGGCAAAGGAGTTGTTCAATTAGAAACCGGCTACACATTCACACTCGACAACGCCGGTGGCATACACCAAGTGGAACACGATTTTCCCGACACATTGTGGCGAATCGGCATGTTTGCCGACTGGTTTGAATGGCGCATCGAATATAACTATTCGATTATTGATAACACCATTAATAACCCGCCGATACCGCCGATTCACCAGCATTTCAGCGGCAGTCAGGATTTACTTCTGGGCTGCAAACTCTGCCTCACGCCGCAAGAAGGGATTCTGCCAGAAATGGGATTTTTGCCGCAAATGAGCGTTCCCAGTGGCGCCCCAAATATTACTGCCGGCCAGGTGCTTCCTGGTTTGCTTTGGGGTTATCAATGGCAAGTGAACAAGATTATTTCGATCACCGGGCTAACTGCGATCACACGAGCCGTGGATGACGTTGGCACGATTTTTACCGAATTCGATCAAGCCCTTTCCGTCCAGTATCAATTAACGCCAAAGCTGCAGGGATATACCGAGTGGTACGTGATTGCCCCCAATGGCCGAACTACGGAGCGAACACAACACTACGCCGATGGTGGCTTCGCCTACCACGTTACCAACAATCTCCAGCTCGATGCCGAATGCGGCGTAGGCCTTAATGCTGCGGCAAATAACTTCTTCGCCGGCAGCGGTGCGGTTGTCCGGTTCTAATTAATCCTCCTCCCTTGGCGCCCTATTAAACAATTCGCTTGACTTTTCCTAACAAATTGCCCATAATTTTGACGAATCAAAATAATGATTTTTATCTCCCTTGCCAAGGCTTTCTAACACTAAAATCCGTGGACTTTTATCGATCGCCATGAATTGCCCTCCCTAATATGGCTATGAGTACCGCCCAGCAGCCTTCGCTAACGCCGAATCGACTCGCCTCTAAGTCGGCATTTTCTGGTGGCGATGGCAAATACAGCAGCCGATCGCTGGAAGGGTTCCACGCTTCGGTGAAGTTGCCCCCGTCCGATGCGGGCTTTTGGCGGCAACTGCGTGCTTTTGCCGGCCCGGCGTTGCTGGTCAGCGTCGGATACATGGATCCCGGCAACTGGGGCACCGATTTAGCGGCCGGCGCAGTGTATCGATACGGCCTGCTGTGGATTATCGCGCTCTCCAGTTTCATGGCGATTTTTATCCAAATTATTGCTGCGCGTCTGGGGGTTGTCACCGGCAAAGATTTAGCCCAGGCCTGCCGCGATTACTATCCCAAGTGGGCGCGCTGGCCGAATTGGATCTTGTGCGAAGTGGCCATCGGCGCTTGCGATTTGGCGGAAGTGTTGGGCAGCGCCCTGGCGCTCAATTTGCTATTTCATATTCCATTGCAGTGGGCGGTGTTAATCACCGCGTTTGACGTCCTCCTGTTGTTGGCGTTGCAAGGGATGGGAATGCGGTTGATCGAAGCCGTTATTTTGGCGCTGGTGGTCACTATCGGCGGCTGTTACTTCATCGAAATTTTCGTGTTGCCGCAAACACAACCCAACTTTTTGGAAATGGGCCGCGCGCTTTTGTCGCCCGGCTTTCGCCAGGAAGGAATGGTTGTTCTGGCCATCGGCTTGATCGGCGCAACGGTCATGCCGCACAATTTGTATCTTCATTCGGCGCTGGTTCAATCGCGAAAACTCCCTTCTGACGATAAATCGAAGCGTCGGGCCATCAAGTTCAACTCCATCGATACCGTGGTGGCATTGTTCGCTGCCCTGCTGGTAAACGGGGCGATTTTGGTGATGGCAGCCATCGTGTTTTATGGGAAAGATGGAGTGCAAATTCCCGGCGGAAAATATATTGCCTTCAACGCCAATTCCGATTGGATTCGTGATGCGTATTTAACCCTGGCGCCATTGTTAGGCACCGGCCTGGCGAGCATATTGTTTGCCGTGGCCCTGTTAGCCAGCGGACAAAGCAGCACCATCACCGGCACTTTGGCCGGACAAGTCGTCATGGAAGGCTTCATGCACTGGCGCATACGGCCTTGGATACGCCGGCTCATTACTCGTACCATGGCGATCATTCCAGCCATCTTTATCATTGGCATTCGCGGCGAAACCAATTCGGTGACCAGTCTCATCAATCTCAGCCAAGTGGTGCTGGCCATGCAGCTTCCGCTGGCCATGTTTCCCCTGCTGCACTTCACCAGCTCGAAAAAATGGATGGGCGCCAATCGCCTGGGTTGGTTCCTGCTGATCGTCGGTTGGGGCTCTGCCATTTTGATCATCGCCTTAGATTTGTACGGCCTGCCCGATGCACTTCAAAGCGCCTGGGCCGTGATTGCTGGTCATTAAGCGTTGTCATGTTGCGGTGCCTTTCACTAAACTGCGCAGCATGGCCAAGTTCATCTGGTCCATTTTTCCGCCACTGTCTTTTCCCTGTTCGTCTTCCTTGGGCGTTTCCAAGTACATTGGCACGTCGGCAAATCGCGAATCGTTCAGCAACAAGCGAAAGCCTTCCAATCCAATTTTCCCGCGCCCAATGTGCTCATGCCGATCAACGCGCGAACCCAAATCTTTTTTGCTGTCGTTCAAGTGAATCGCTTTCACTAATTTCAAACCCACGATGTCGTCGAGCTGCCGCATCGTGGCTTCGTAATCTTTCGGTGTAGATATCGGATAGCCTGCGGCCAGCAAGTGGCAGGTGTCGATGCACACCGCCAATCGTTTGGTTTTCTTCACACCATCCAGAATCGTCGCCAAATGCTCAAAACGCCATCCCAGTGCACTCCCCTGCCCGGCCGTATTTTCCAGTAGCGTACACACCCGGAGCTGGCCAACTTTTTCGTGCACTTCGTCCAGGGCTTGCACAATTCGTGCTAGCCCGGCCTCTTCGCTGCTGGTGGTGAACGAACCCGGGTGCATCACCACATAGGGAATGCCCAATTGCTCGGCCCGCAACAGCTCCACGGCAAATGCTTCCACCGACTTCCGCCACAGGGCCTCGTCCGGCGCCGCCAAATTAATGAGATACGAATCGTGCGCCAGCGGATGCCGAATGTTGTGCTGCGCCAGCGCCGCTTGAAATTTCGCCGCGTCATCCTCAGTAATCGCCTTGGCCCGCCACTGATTGTTATTCTTTGTGAATAGCTGGACGCAATCGCAGCCGGTTTCGGCGGCATGTTCCGCCGCCCGATAATATCCGCCGGCAATCGATTGATGGGCGCCAAGAATGGGCATAACAACCACGGGGATGATTAGGATCAGTGATAAAATAACGGACCGGGCCGCACGTGGGGAGGGCTGAAAATCGCTGCGGGCCACCGTCGGTGGAGTTTTGCCCGTTTTGCCCCCGATTTTTATTCGCGCGCCAAAATTGATCGGTTTTGAGCAGGCATGTCCGCCGCCGGCTCGAGAAAATCGCGAGCCGCCGCGGCCGGCGTGGTGACACAACAAATTGAATTTACGTCCGATAGTGCCCATTGCCAGCGAATTGTTGCCGCCTACTCTGCTAACTCGCGCGACAATCGCTGCGGCAAATGAACCAGGCGTGATGAATGCTCGAATCATGGCTGACGGCTGGAAATAAATAGCAAAGGTTAGCGATGCAGTGATCAACCCGCACAAACGGGCAACAACGCACGCTGAGCTGGTTTATACAGATGTACACTAGCAGCCGCCGGGCCCGAAGGCAATGGTATTTTTGGGCCACCACGCCGGAGGAATTTCTGGGGATGCTGGACAAGTGAGAGTGCCTGGCCCAACCGCCGGCGATACCATCGCCGGCTTTATGGGAATCAGCAGTGGCGCTCGGTTTACCGCCAGTCGCCGGAAAGTTCGAAGGCGGCCCAGTAGAAGGGGGGCATGCGGCCGTCGTGGGTTGGTTTGCTCGACCCTGTATTGTTACTTGACGCTGTGTTGTCATCGGGCAGTTCTATGCCGCGGTTGGCTCCTTCGCGCAACATTTTCAGTTGCGATTGCCGCAAGGCTTCCAGCCGCGAGAAATGCTTGCCCGAGTCCCACAGGTTTTCGTAGAAATCGGTCATCAGCAGTTGACTGGCTTTGTCGGGAATCTTCCACAGCGTGGCCACGGTGCTGCGGGCTCCGGCCAATTGAAACGCCCGTTGCAGGCCCAGCACTCCTTCGCCGCCGGCGGTTTGGCCCAGGCCGGTTTGACAGGCCGAGAGCGTGGCCAACTGCACGTGGCTTAAATCGAGTTCTTCCACCGCCAGCGCCGTCAGAATGCCGTCGTCTTGGCCCGGCTCAGCCTGCTGATTCGCGCCGGCCAGCGCCAAGCCGGAGAGGACATCGGGATGGTAACCGGCCACGTCGAGCGCGGCAGATCGCATTTCCGCGCCGGCAGTTTTCTCTTTGCCACTTTCATCCACTAGCGCCGAGCGATAGCCCGGTGGAGTGAAAAAGCCATGCGTTGCCAGGTGCAAATAAGCATAATGCGGCATGGCCTCGCACACCGCCTGCTTGGTGGCCTGATCTTTCCGCAGCGATTTGTGCTGGGCGTCGGGAAAGCGCTGCTCGAATGAATCGTTGATGGCGACGATTTCCGCCCGAGTGCCGGGGAGCGGATCGAATCGCCAATGGCCGTTTTGATTTTGCGGCGCACGCAGGACCAATTGCTCGGCTTGCGGCAATGGCGTCAGGGCCGCTTTGAAATCGACTTCACCGACCGTGAGGAGTGAAGGCGATTTTTCTGCTCCCTCTCCCCTGGCGGGTCGAAGACTCGCCGTGGCGGGAGAGGGCCGGGGTGAGGGGGAATTCAGCGCCAGCAATTCCGGCAGCAAGCGCGGAATGGGAACGGTGGCAATGGCCACATCTTCAATTAAATACGTTCCCTCTTTTTTGCCCGGTAGCGCGGCCAGTGGAAACCGGTCGAGCGCGCCATCAGGCGAAACCAGCACGGTCTTAGCATCCGACAGTTTCTCTTCCAGCGGCTGCCAAACGAGTTTCCGCAGCTGGGCCCCATCCTCGGCCGAATAACTTTCCCGCCAGTGGTCAACCAACTCGGCAATCGGTTTGGATGGGCCTAGTTCAATCCACTGGATCGGTTGATCTCGCCGCACGACAAACGCCGCCAGCCATTGCTCCCCCGTTGTATTTTGTTCTTTTTTCTTCGGTGGTTGGGAATTCCAGTATTCTAAAAAATCGACTAGCACCGAGCCTGTCGGCAGCACACGCTGCAAATCGGCCGGCGTAAGTTTTTGCTCCGCGAGTTGCCGGCGATAATCGGCACTCGTCGCGGCGAGCTGTTGCTGCAATGTTTCCAGCTTCTCATTCAATTCCGCCAGGTTGTGCTTGTAGTCGTCAGCTTGATCGGGCTTGGGAGTGGCGCGGGAAAGGCTATCTAATTGCCGAGCGGTATCGGCCAATTGAGCGTACAAAGCAGCCACTTTGGGATCGTGTGAACTGGCACGCAATTGCCGCATCGCCTGTTGCCGAGCTGAAACAGAACCCTTCCAGGCTAGCACTTCGGCATAAGCTTGTTCAGCCGGAGTTTCTGCATCGTGAGAAATTGTTAAGTACTCGTCGAGCGCGTACCGCACTAATTCGGCCATTTGCAGTTGTTGCCGCTCCGATTGAATAACGGCAGTCCGCTCCAACTGTCCGCGCAAAATGGTCAGCGCCCGGTGCGAAAGGGGCTCCGCTTGTGCACCCTGGCCCCGGGCGTCGTAAAGAAATGCCATGAGGTTGAGGCTTTGGGCTACGTCGGGATGATCGGGGCCGAGAGCCGTTTCTCTAATCTTCAAGGCCCGCTGGTAGAGCGGCAGCGCTTCGCTGTAACTACCCTGCGTATGGTACAGCATGGCGAGGCTGTTTAGCTTTGTGGCTAAACCGGGATGTTCGGGCCCCAAGGATTTCTCACCAATCTTCAAGGCCCGCTGATACAGCGGTAGCGCCTCGGCATAATTCTCCTGATAGGTATACAGCCCGGCCAAGTTGTTCAGAATTTGGGCAACATCGGGGTGATCGGGGCCGAAAGCTTTTTCATAGATTTTTAAGGCCCGCTGGAAGAGAGGAAGCGCCTCGGCGTAATTTCCCAGATCTTGGTACACCAAGGCCAGGTTGTTGACGTCGGTGGCGACAAACAGATGATCGGGGCCGAGAGCTTTTTCATCAATCTTGATGGCCCGCTGAAACAAAGGCAGAGCGTCTGCGTAGTTTCCCTGATCTTGATACAGCCCGGCCAGGTTGTTGAGACTTTGGCTTACGTCGGTATGATCGGGGCCCAAGGCTTTTTCACGAATCTTCAAGGACCGCTGGTACAGGGGGAGCGCCTCGGCGTAGTTTCCCTGATCTTGGTACAGCCCGGCCAAGTTGTTGAGGTCGGTAGCAACTTCGCAATCATCAGAACCAAGTGCCTTTTCGTCTATCGTCAAAGCTTGCTGAAAATTTGCCAGTGCCTCAGCATACTTGCCGGCATGCTGCTGCACGAATCCGAGCCAAGCAGCACCATTGGCAATTAGGTGATCATCGATCGGTCCCAAAGCCGCTTTACGGAGCTTGATTGCTTCCGCGGCCAGCGGAATGGCATCGACGTATTTGCCTTGATCGTTCAGTTTGCTGACTTGATTTAGCAAACTATTGGCCCGATCGAGCTGTTGTTGTTGCTGGGAGGTGTATTTGGTTTGTGGTTTTTCGCCAGCGGGCGATTGGGGCGCAGTGCTGTTATTTGCCGGCGGCGTTGGTCCTTGTGGTTGAGCCGGCGGTTGGGATGCCTGCTGGGCGGCGACGGGGTGGAGGGCAAGGAGCGGAAGGACACAGCAGAGGGCCAGTGCGCTGATGAGGCGGGGGCGGGGGCGAAGAAGAGGATCGAACATTGATCAAATGCTCAGAAAGGGGCGGGCCGGTGATAATCAGTATAGCACCCCTGAAGGGGCGGCGGGCGGGTGGTTGGTGGCTGGGGGACGGTGAATGGATAGCACCCGACTGGCACAGTCGGGCTATGTAGGCTGGTGGAAATGCCAGCATTTTTGGGCGCTACTAAACATTTTCGTGGGGATGCGCTACAATCAAAGACATAGGCAGGCGGCGAGAACAAGGAGCATATAGCATGACCATCGTGGAATGGATTGTCGCCGGGCTGTTGTTTATAGCCGGCGTTGTTCTGGGGACTGTGCTGGCGAAAAAAAAATCGTTGGGGGGCCGCCGCCGCCAATTGGCCGAAGCGCAATTACAGTTTCATCGGATGCGCGAACAGTTGGAAGCGAAGTTTTTGCAACGGGCCGGGCTCAGCGGCAAACCGCGCGGCCTGCGCTGGGCCGATTGCGAATTCGAAAACGATGTAACTTACGCGCGCGACCGAAGAACGCGCGAGCTATCGGCGTTTGTGGCCGTCTCCATTAAGTTCGAAGCGATTCCCGGCGGCGGCATGGAAGAAGTAGAAGCGGTCAACAACGCGAAGTACGCCACGGCCGTGTTTCGCTACGATCCGCGGAAATTGTGGGTGCCCGACCCGCAGCCGATTTTCAATTTGAATCCCAGCGAGGCGGTGCGGCGGTTTGAAAGCACGCTGGAACCGGTTGCCCAGGAATGACGAATGACTAAATCTGAATGACGAAGGCCGCGGCCGTTCATGTCTAACGTCGCTTCGAACGGCCGGAAGGAAATCTCTCGCCTGCGTGATCTTTCGCCCACGCAATGGAAATCTGGCCTGGCGGCGTGGTTGGGCTGGCTGTTCGACGGCCTGGACATGCACTTGTACACGCCGGTGGCGCTGCCCTTTGTGGCGCTGCTGCTGAGCCAGCAGTTGGGGCGGCCGGTCGATACGCACGAAGATATTGTGGCGCAGCACAGCAGCTGGATTCAGGCTGCGTTTTTAGTTGGCTGGGCCGTGGGAGGCACATTTTTCGGCCGCATTGGCGATCGCTTGGGACGCAGCCGGGCGTTGGCACTGACGATATTCACGTATGCGCTGTTCACAGGATTATCGTTTTTCGCGCAAGCCTGGCAGCAGTTGTTTGCGTTTCGCTTTTTAGCGGCGCTGGGCATTGGCGGCGAATGGGCCGTAGGCGCTTCGCTGCTTTCCGAAACATGGCCGCCGCGCTGGCGACCGTGGATTGCCGCCGTGCTGCAAACGGGCGTGAACATTGGGACGCTGTTAGCAGGCTTGGCCAGCGTGATTTTGCTTTCGTGGGGGAAGTTGCCGAATCGGTCTGTATTTTTGGTGGGCATTTTGCCGGCGCTATTGGTGCTGTGGATTCGTTGGGCCGTGCCGGAGCCGGAAGAATGGGAGTTTGCAAAACGGCGCGCGGCGGCAGATCAACCCCGCTTCAGAGAATTGTTTCGCCGGCCGGCGCGGCGGACCACCGTGCTGGTGATTACGGTTTGCGCCACGGCGCTGTCGGGGCACTGGGCATTTATGTTCTGGTTTCAACAGCAGCTGCGCCACTTGCCCGACGTGGCCACGTGGACCGAAGCAGACCAAAGCGGGCTGGTCGGCAGGGCCTTGGTATGGGTGATGGTGCTGTCGATTATGGGAAATTTTTTGGCCGGCTGGATGGCCCGAGTGATGGGGTACCGGCGGTCGATCTCGCTGTTGTGCGCGGCGTATTTTCTGTCGATGTTTTTGGCTTACGGCGTGCCCCGCGATCATACAGCCACGTGGTGGTGGCTGATTGGGCCGGGCATTTCGCAAGGAGTGTTTGCCCTATTCACGATGTACGTGCCGCCGCTATTTCCGACGTTGCTGCGCACCACAGGAGCGGGATTTTGCTACAACATTGGCCGCGTGGCCGCGGCGTTTGGCACGGTGTATTTCGGCAGCTTTGGACAGGCGGGCGATTATCGGCTGGCACTGTTCTATTCGGGCTTTTTGTTTGTGCCAGCTGCGGCAGTGGCGCTGCTGCTGCCCGAAGGACCTAGTGAGATGGGTACAGCATCATGAAGCTTCGGAATGCAAACCATCGAACCACTCGGAAACTTCGTTCCAGTTTCGCGGGCGGGAAATTTTTCCGTTCAGCGGCTTCCAGCGCAGTCCGCCAACGCTGACCACCAGCGTGCCAAGCTTGCGGTCTTTCTTCTTCCATTTCCCCCACACTTCGAACTTGACGCCTGGCCGGCCGATGTAAATGGATTGCTCCACTTGCGCCGAAACCCATTTGGTGGGCCGCCCTTTTCGTCTGCCTTTCATATGTGGCTCCGAAATGACTTATAGGTGGTTGCTGTATTACATAATACGCTGAATCGACGGAGATTTCTCGGAATAAGACTAGGGGAAAATCACTTACTCGCGGCCTGAGTGGATGGTTCACATTGTGAGATTTTGATTTCCAGAACATATTTTCTTTTGACACCATAGCAGGGGGCGGATACATTCTATCCACGGCAAGGCCTCATTCCTCGGGACAGGAAGATGCAAACGTAAACCGCTGGTTTATGTCCTTTCCGCCAGAAAGGACCGCTACTGCATCGACCATTTTTGTCTCGAGGAGCTTCACTATGTTTCGAGGGCCATTTCTTGCGTGCGCGCTGGTTGGAACGGCGATTTTAATTGTTGCTTCTGAAGTTCGGGCTGATACTTCGCAAACCGCCGCCGTGAGCGGCAGCGCTGCACAGCTTACGGCTGCCGGATTTCCGGGCCTCAATGGGGCCGCCGTTAATGTTGGTGTGATCGAAGCCGGGGGCCTTGCTAACGCCTCCTACGGCGTGGCCAACCCTGCACCGACCGGGTTCACCTTCAACAACGCCGCGAACACGCAAACGACCACGATCAGCTTCCAAATGCAGTTGCCCAACGGCAACCCCGATCTTCCCGGCGCCCGCTTTAACTTTCCGGATTTGGGTGGCGGCAACCTTGCCAACGGCGGCAATGCGTTGCCCGCTGGCATGGCGGTTGGCAATCACGCCTCGGAAGTGACCGGAGTCATCATGGGCACGGGTGTAACTGGTGTCGGCGACCGCGGCATCGCCACTTCGTCGTTCATCGAAATGACAGCGTTCGCTGGTAGTAATAACCAAGCCACGCTACAAACGAACAGCTCCCAGGAGGTCTTCAACTCGCTGAACGCCGCACCATTTGGGCAGGACGTTCAGGTGGCGAACATGAGTTGGGGCCTGGTGAACCCGGTTGTCCCGGCAGCGAATGCCAACGCCTACCTCAATGCCGTTGGCTACATTCAGGCAGTCGATGGGACGGGCACTCCCCTGTACCTCAACGCAACGAAGAATGGCACTACGACCAGTGCAGCAGCCGCCCTAAAATACAGCAACGGCAACGCCGTTCCCATGGTCGCCCTGACCGCCACCAGCGGGATTCCGGTTGCCAGCAATAATGGCAGCTCGTTTTCATCGATGTTCACCGATTGGGCTGCCGCTAAGTTTAACTCGCTGCTGGTGATCGCCGGCAACGAATCCAATCCCGTCACCACGGCCGCGTTCAACGCCACCCAGGGCTACTTCGCCCCAACAACCGTCGGCTCCGCCCCGGCCCTCCACCTTCAGGCCGGTTCCCCCTCCGACGATTACAACTCCATTAACGTCGGCGCCACCGGACAACGCGGAGCGTTCAACGGCGCCGGCCAATTCATTCCCAACGGCACCGGCCCGCTGAATTACGGCGTCAATTCCGCCTACAACACGACCAACATTACCGGCGGTTCCGCCATCGCGCTGGGCTCCGGCGCGACCAACGGCATTAGTCCGATCACCGGCTATGGCCGACTCAAAACAGACATTGTTGCGCCCGGCGGCGACCCGGGTAACCCCGCAAACTTCGGCGCCGCTGGCACCGCCGGCACGCCGGCAAGCTTCGGCACGGCGGGCGGGCTCTCCTTCGGCGACCAATTCACATCCACCGCCGGCGGCGTGTTGAGAACGCGCACCGTAAAAACCAAACCGGGCGGCGTGGTGACCAGCCAATCCTCGACCGACGACACCTACTTCGGCCAGCCACTGGGAGCCCCCCCCGCCAATTCCAACGACGTTACCACGAACAGCAACTACGACTTCGGCTTCGACGGGGCGAATGTAGATCCCGACGGCGAAGCGGGCACCAGCTTCGCTGCGCCGCTGGTCACAGGCGCCGCATCGCTGATTTACCAATACGGCAACGACAACTTCGTCCCCGCTCTCCACTCCGAAGCCGTCGATCACCGCGTGATCAAAGCCATTATTTTGAACGGCGCCACGCACACCTATAACGGCCAGAACCTCATGGAGACCAACGGCACCACCCCGTGGACCCGCCTGGCCGGCGCGGGCACGACTCCCGTGCTGCAAGGAACCAATATTCTCCAATACCCGGGCACTGCCCTTCCGAAGGTCCGCCCGGGACTTGATCCGCAACTGGGCACCGGCATGCTCAACGTTGTCAACAGCCTCAAAAACTACGCCGCCGGAGAACAAGCCCCCGGTCTGGTCAACCCCGTGGGCTGGGATTCGGAAACCGTCAAGACCACGGCTACTCCGAATTCCATCGTGGATGCTTACACCATCAACGTTCCCATCGCCGGCCTGTTCCAAGCCACTCTCGACTGGGACGATGCCATTAATAACGCCAACGGCGGCACCGCCGGCGTTAACGGCAGCGGCACCTTCAACGGCACCAACACTTTTTCCCGACTGAACCTCACCGACCTGGATTTGTATTTGTTCTCAGTCAATCCCGCCGATGGTTCGCTGATACAGGTTTTTGACTATTCCACGAGCGATATCGACAACGTCGAATACCTCTACGACAACCTTCCCGCCGGCACTTACCAACTGGACGTCGCCGATGCCCAATATGCTCCGCCTAGCGACACCGTCTACGGGTTAGCATGGACTGCGGTGCCCGAGCCGGCCAGCTTTGTGCTGATGGCCGTGGCCGGAGTGCTGGTTTTGGCATACCGCCGTCGACGAGCACTGATAACTACTGCTTGTTCGTAATCATTGCCCCTTGAGCAGCTTCCGCAGCACGGTTTGTAGAATGCCGCCGTTGCGGTAGTAATCCAGCTCCACGTGCCAGCATATCCCAGATAACTTGCTCTTGATTTCGTCTATCGAGTAGTCTATTTTCAGGATCGCTGACCTCCTCAGAGAGGGGGCTTTTTTTCACGGAGGAAACAAGCGATGTCAATCCATGTTGCTAGTCAAATCGTCGTGGACGGAAGCGCAATTGAATACGCGTTCAGAATGGGGCAGACAATTGAGCGGTTGCTTCTTGAGCAAAGCATCAAGGAGTGTGAAGAAAGCGGCTCTTCGCTGGTGACAAAAGATCATGTCAAGTCTTGTCTCAATTGGTCTTTGTTTGAAAGGCTGATTGCAGAATCGGAGTGCGTCAATGGCGGGATTTGTTCAACCAAGCGAACTGGGAATCGAGAATCTAGGGAAGCCGCTTGATCGATCTGCTGTTGTTGCTTTGCCAGAATTAGTGAGCTCGCTGCAACACGCGCTTCTTTGGGAGGCAGTTCGACTCTCAAAAGAACCATACATATCGGTTGACGATCTTGAAACTGCTTATCATCGCCTTGCTTTCCCAGAAAGAGATGCGCTGAGCTTGTCAGATGCCCAGGCGGTCATCACAAGGGCTTTGCGCGAGAACAGGGCAATTGAGTGGGTGTCTTATGGAATGGCTGTAGTGCTATTCATTTTCGGATTAGCACTATTTGTATTTGGTGTCGCAAACGCAGACAGTGCAACGCGCGTTGGGGCGTTCATCGGTGGTTCGCTTGTTGAGACACTGATTTTAATCCCGTTTAGATTTGCTATCAATTCTCGTAGGCAAAATATCTCTTTGCGAATGGTGGGTATAATTCTCAACCGAGTTGACGATCCAAAAAAGATGTCGCAACTGTTACTCGACACGTTCGCGGCTGTCGTTGTGGGAAAACAGGCGAAAAACGGAGCGGAATGAACTATGGCCAAGTGGCTAAAATGGTTAGATCAGAGATTCTTTTCACCGCCGCATAGTGTCGAATCAGTTCTCGAATTGTTGATCCCTGTTCTGAACTCAACATGCCTGAAGCGGGAGGAAAAAGCATCGCCGGCGGGAAAGGACGCCTCGATCTCCAAAAAACAGGGAACAGAATACCAAAGTTAGTTTGAATTACCTATCCTAGTAACTTCCGCAGCACGGTTTGTAGAATGCCGCCGTTGCGGTAGTAATCCAGCTCCACCGGCGTGTCGATGCGCACCTTAGCGCTGATTTTTTTTGCCGAACCGTCGGGACTTGTAGCCGTTAGCGTGATCGTGCTGCGCGGTTGCAATTGATCATCCAGCGGAATGTCGAATACTTCTTCGCCTGTCAGGCCGCGGCCTTGCCAGGTTTGGTCGGGCAGGAACTGCAGCGGCAGCACACCCATGCCCACCAAGTTGCTGCGATGAATGCGTTCGAAGCTCGCCGCCAACACGGCCCGCACCCCTTGCAGCATGGGTCCTTTGGCCGCCCAATCGCGGCTGGAGCCGGAACCGTACTCGGCGCCGGCCAGCACAATCAGCGGCACGCCTTCGGCTTTGTACTTCATGGCCGCATCGTAAATGCTCATTGGCTGGCCGTCGGGCAAGTGACGGGTAACGCCCCCCTCCGTTCCCGGCGCCAGCAAGTTGCGAATGCGAATATTGGCGAACGTGCCGCGGGTCATCACTCGATCGTTCCCGCGGCGCGAGCCGTAGCTGTTGAAATCGGCCGGCTGCACGCCATGCTCAATGAGAAATTTCCCGGCGGAGCCTTTGGCAGAAATAGAACCGGCCGGCGAAATGTGATCGGTCGTAATTGAATCACCAAAGGCAGCCAGGCAGCGCGCGCCTTTGATCGGTTGAATTGGCCCGGGCTGCGGCGGCAGGTCGATTAAAAACGGGGGCTCCTGAATGTACGTGCTGTCCGGATGCCACTCGTACAAATCCCCTTCGCTGGTTTTGATGGCGTTCCATTTGGGATTGCTGTTCCACACGCTGCCATAGCGCGCTTGGAACATGGCCGGCGTAACGGCGGCCGACATGGTTTTCGCCACTTGCTCGCGCGTGGGCCAAATATCTTTCAGAAAGACATCTTTGCCGTCGCGGCTTTTGCCCAAGGGTTCTTTGGTTAAGTCGATGTCGGTTGTGCCGGCCAGGGCATAAGCCACCACCAAAGGCGGACTGGCTAGGTAATTCGCCTTCACCAGCGGATTCACACGGCCTTCAAAATTTCGATTGCCGCTGAGCACGGCGGCCGCCACCAGGTCGCCATCGGTCACGGCCGTGGCGACAGGCTCCGGGAGCGGGCCGCTGTTGCCAATGCAGGTAGTGCAACCGTAGCCAACTGTTTGGAAGCCCAGAGCATTCAAGGAATCGGTGAGGCCGGCTTTCTCCAAATAATCGGTCACGACGCGGCTGCCGGGGGCCAGGCTGGTTTTCACATACGGCTTAACCTTCATTCCCTTGTCGGCAGCGTTCTTGGCCAACAAACCGGCCGCTAACATCACCGACGGATTGCTGGTGTTGGTGCAACTGGTGATGGCCGCAATTACCACCGAGCCGTGCTTGAGCTTTTCGGTGCGTCCGTTGAAAGCCACGTCGATGCCCTCCATGCCCGGGTCTGCGTCCACCACGGCGGCGGCCGCTTCCGCGGTGAGGGCTTGCGCGCCGTTGGCGGCCAAGCCGGCCGGCGGGCCCCCTTCCCCTTCCCAACTGCTGATGTTGGAAACTTTCGTCACGCTGTTTTTGCCATAGGTGTTGATTAAATCGTGCTGCCAGCGCGGCTTCATCATCGACAGCGGCACGCGATCTTGCGGACGCTTCGGCCCGGCCATGCTCGGCTCGACCGTGCCCAAATCAAGCCGCAGCACTTTGGTGTACTTGATGGGCGTGGCGCCGGCGTCGTCGGTGCGGAACAGACCCTGCTCTTTGTAATATCGCTCCACTAAATCGACTTCTGCTTTTGTGCGGCCGGTGAAGCGCAAGTAGTTCAGCGTTTCGGCATCGACAGGAAAGTAGCCCATGG